>CAZTFZ010000222.1:0-3316 GCA_964613105.1 uncultured Porphyrobacter sp.
CCAGACGCAAAAGCAGGCTCTCCTGAAAATACAAGAGAGCCTGCCAGAAGCGACCCCATTAGAAGGGCTACATTGTTTTTGCGTTTAAGCATCTAAGGTCAGCATTGTGACCTTAGCCACGCTCACCAGCCCTAACTTCGGCGACTGGCGGTGGTGGCGGTGCAACGGGTGGCGGCGCTGGCGGTGCATTGACCGAACGCGCTGTCCACTGTGAAGGAGCACCGCAGCTGCTTGCCAATGTCGCGGTTTGCCCAGCGGCAAAACGGTTAGCATAAGCAAAGCATTCTTTAGCGCCGCCAGCTGTCAGACACAGGCTGGGTCCCTCAACCCCCCAAGTCGCAGCCGAGCTTGCACCATTGGTGCCATTGATGCGAGCTTGACCGCCCGAACCAAAAACGATGCTGTTGCGCGTGCCATCTGCAAAAGCCACATCAACCGTCTGGCCAATAAGCTCTGCACCCGTTTGACTTTGTGCGTGAGCAACGTTTGCTGACATCAATCCGGCGACAATTAGACCGCCGTTGAAAATAATTTTCCGCATTTTTCACCCCTTATATGGTCTTTGAGCCTTTCGGCCAATTAATCATGCCTACAGCTAACCTTCTGCTTTTACTTAATAACAAAAGACTTTGGCCTGATTAAGAGTTCTCTATGGAATCAAATACCTTTTTTTAAGCTGAATGGACCGGTTAATCGTCAATAAATGATCGTCGTGGAAAGGGGCACGAGCCGCCTAAAGAGGGGTCAGGCGAAAGGACCATATTTATGATTAGTGTCGCAAAATCTATCGGCATTACAGCCAGCCTTGCTTTGGCAAGTGCGGGCATTGCCGTTAATGCAAACCCGGGCCAGTCGAGCGCGCCCACAGCTTGCTCGCAAGGCGCAGACTGTGTTCTGCCTTTGCGCGGTGCTGAAGCCGTCGCTGAAACCGTAGAAGAAGCCAGCGGCTTTCCTATCCTAGCAGTGCTCGGCGCGGTTGCAGCCATTGGCGCAATTGTTGCGGTGGTTGCTGACGATGATGATGAGGATGACGCCGTTTCGGCCTAGTTCGTCTGAATAGACAATTTAAGGGGCGCCTTTTGATTAAGGTGCCCCTTTTTTGTGCCAACCCTTTTTCTGACTGGGCGTCCTTTGAAGAGGTCTTTTGAGCTTACCCTTCTTTATTCGCCGCGATCCAGCGCCGCACATGCGCCTCCAGTACGTTGAGCGGTACTGACCCATTCTCCAAAACAACATCATGAAAGCTGCGCAGATCAAAATCAGCGCCCAATTCCGCCTCAGCCGCGCTGCGCAATTCGCGGATTTTGAGCTCGCCAATCTTATAGGCCAGCGCTTGACCCGGCCAAGTGATGTAGCGATTAACCTCCGCATCGATATTGGCCGGACTTAGCGCAGTGTTGTCGAGCATGAAATTGACCGCGCGCGCCTTTGACCAGCCCTTGGAATGAATGCCAGTATCCACAACCAGCCGCGTTGCGCGCCACATCTCATAACTCAACCGGCCCATCTGTTTAGCGGGCGTATCATAAAGCCCCATTTCAATGCCGAGCCGCTCTGAATAGAGCCCCCAGCCCTCAACAAAGGCTGTGAAATAGGTGCCATTTGCTCGCAATGGATGGATGTCGAGCTCTTGCTGCAAAGCGATTTGGTGGTGGTGGCCTGGAACAGCCTCATGCACGCCCAATGCAGGCAGTTCCCACAAGGGTCTCTGGTCAAGCTCGGTCGTGTTGATCCGGTAAATGCCCGCTTGACCTGTATCGAGCGAGCCGGGCTCATAATAGGCAGTGGTGTTGCCCGGCGCTTGAGCCGCTGGAATGGGCAGAACGGTGTAAGGCTGGCGCGGAAGCGTGCCGAAAAGCTTGGGCATATGGCCGTCAATTTCTTTGGCGAGCGCCTGCGCATAGGCGACATATTCATCCGCATCGGTCATGTAATATTGCGGGTCGGTGCGCAAATGCTCGACAAATTCCTCTCGCGTTTCAAAGCCTGCCTCGCTTGCGACTTCGACCATTTCAGCGCGTATCCGAGCAACCTCTGAAAGGCCCAGATTGTGCACTTCATCGGGCGTCATATCGGTCGTGGTGAAGCTGCGCACGCGGTAGGCATAGTAATCAGCGCCGCCATCTGTGGCGAGAATACCAGGAGTGCCCGTGCGGCAATTGGGAGCATAGTCTGCTGTGTAAAAATCGAGGAAGTCGCGATAGCCGGGGATCACCGCCTTTTCGATTGCGGCCTTGGCCCGCATCTTAAGCGCTTCCCATTCCTCCGCCCCAATTGCGCTGGGTTTATCGCCTGCAAAGGGCTTCCAAAAGGAGGAGCTTTCAGCGTCTTCGACAACATATTGCGCGATCCGATCCTCAAAACCCTCCATGGGTTCACAAGCCTGGGTGTAGCCCGCTGCAACGGCGCGCCGAGCGGTAGAGATACTCTCATTATTGACTTCGACAAATCCCTCTAACCGGCTGATATAGCTTTCATAATCGGAAACTGTGAAAAACGGTGAGCGGTTCGGCAAAGACGCAAATCCGGTGAACCAACCTCCGCGATTGGTGAAGTTGATGAGCCAGCTTTGTTGGTGTTTTGCGCCATCAACCGTGTCGGCAAGACTGCTGCGGATAATCGCGTGATCAACGCTAAGCTCAAGCGGCAGAGTGTCAGCATCAATCGCATCTATTTGCGCAAGAAATGCGCTCGCTTCATCCACGCTCTTGGCATAGGCTTCAAGTCCAGCTTCGCCCAATTTGCCATCCCCGCGCCTGTCACCAATGCGCGTTGCAAGGATTGGGCTGTTGTCCAGCTGATCTTGCCAAATGGCTTCGCGCAGTTCGACAAAATCCTCTTCCGGTCCAGCCAATGCTGGCGAGCTGGCCAAAACTGTAGAGGCCAAAAGGGTTGAGGCTGTAAAAGCAGCAAAGGCAGCGCGCATGGTTCGATCTCCGGCAAAATTTCTAACCCAGTCCTATTGCCACTTCGCCGAGCCGTCCAGTAGGCAGGTACAATGACAAAACCCGCCCTCTTGTTCGTCTGCCTTGGCAATATCTGTCGCTCGCCTTTGGCAGAGGCCGCTTTTCGCCTTCGCGCGAGCGAGGCAGGGCTTGAGTGCGAGGCTGATAGCTGCGGAACAGCGGCCTATCATATCGGCTCTGCGCCCGACCCTCGATCAATCGCAACGGCAGCAGCGCAAGGCATCGATATTGCCCAATATCAAGGGCGGCAATTAATGGCCGAGGACTTCACTCGCTTCACTCATATCTTTGCGATGGATCACAGCAATCTGGCCGATATTCTTAGCGTTGCTCCGACCGGTTCAAGCGCC
>CAZTFZ010000223.1:0-1878 GCA_964613105.1 uncultured Porphyrobacter sp.
GCTTAGGCCGCTTCATGCCCAAATTGGAGCTTCGCCAGCCGAGCATAAAGACCGCCGGCGCTCGACAATGTGCTGTGATTGCCTTGTTCAACAATCGCGCCGCCATCCATCACCACAATCCGGTCAGCCGCTCTTACTGTGGCAAGTCTATGCGCGATGACCAAGGTTGTGCGGCTTTCCATCAAGCGGTCAAGCGCATCTTGGACCAATCGCTCGCTCTCTGCATCCAAAGCGCTGGTCGCCTCGTCCAGCAAGAGGATCGGAGCCTCGCGGACAATCGCCCGGGCAATCGCCAAACGCTGTTGCTGGCCGCCCGACAATTGCGTGCCGTTCTCGCCCAAATAGGTGTCGAGACCCTGCGGCAGTTTCTCGAGGAATTCCGCCGCATTGGCCGCGCGCGCCGCCTCCCAAATCGCGTCATCGCTGGCATCCCAAGCGCCGTAACGCAGATTGTCGCGCGCATTGGCTGAAAACAGCACATTGTCTTGCGGCACATAGGCAATCCGCGAGCGAATGGCGCTCGGATCAGCGCTGGTTAGAGGAACCCCGTCAAGGCGGATACTGCCAGCCTGCGGGTCGTAAAACCGTTCTGCAAGCTGAAACAATGTCGATTTGCCTGCACCCGATGGCCCCACGATGGCCACGGTTTCGCCCGGTTCAACCTCAAGCGTAAAATCCTTAAGCGCGGCAGGATCAGGCCTTGTCGGATAGCGAAAAGTAACATTGCGAAACGACAGGCTGCCGCGCGGCGGATCGGGCAATTCAAGCGCTCTTTCTGGCACAGCGATGGCAGGCCTTTCATCGAGCAGCTCACTCAACCGGCTCGCTGCTCCTGCCCCTCTGAGCAGATCGCCATAAACCTCGGTCAAGGACCCAAAAGCCCCTGCAACAAGCCCGCCTGTGATAACGAAGGCTGCAATCGTGCCGCCCGAAATCTCACCCTCGACGACCGAGATCGCACCGCGCCACATCAGCAGAGTGATCGCGCCAAAAATGGCAAAAATGATGATCGAAGTCATCATGGCGCGGATCACAATTCGGCGGCGACCAACGGTGAAGGTTTCTTCCACTGCTTCGCCAAAACGCTCTGTTTCACGCCCCTCTTGGTTGAACCCTTGGACGATTTTCATCGCCGAAAGCACTTCTGTCACCATGGCCCCAATATCGGCCACACGGTCTTGGCTGGTTCGGCTGACATTGCGCAATCGCCGCCCGAAAAGCGTGATCGGGATGATCACCACTGGGATGACGAGCAGCAGGCCGAGTGTGAGCTTGGGCACCAGCCAAAAGAGGTAAATCGTCCCGCCAATCGCCATCAAAGTGTTGCGTAAGGCGACCGATACGGTCGTGCCTACGACAGTTTCGATAAGCGCAGTATCGCTCGTCATCCGGCTGGAGATTTCCTTAGGGCTGTTCTCTTCGTAAAAGGCAGGCGCAAGCTGCATCAAATTGCGATGCACACGCAAGCGGATATCGGCGACCACTCGCTCTCCCAGCCAGCTGACGAAGTAAAAGCGCATGGCTGTGCCAATCGCCAACACCACGACTATGCCGAGCAGATATTGGAACCAGCGGCCAATTTCTTGCGGGTCGCTGCCTTGCGCAAAGCCGCGATCAATAATGAGCTTAAAACCGGCTGGAATGCCCAAGGTCGCCGCAGCCGTTATCAGCAAAGCGAGGATCGCCAGCGCCAAATGGCCAGGATAGGATTTGGCCGCCTGCCACACCATGACAAGCGGACGCAAAGAGCGGGGCTTGCGCTCTTCTTTAGCTGCTTTGGCCGCTGCTTCTTTGTCAGCAAGCGACTGATCTTGGGCCATGTCCTTTGTCATCACACCCGCCTAGCTGGGGTGCCGCGCAAAATCCACAACCCTCTGG
>CAZTFZ010000223.1:1978-3297 GCA_964613105.1 uncultured Porphyrobacter sp.
GGGACGTTCAGGATTTGTGCATTGCACAATTTTTACTATTCCTGCATTACAAACCAATAAATCAGCGCGGTAGAGCCGCGTAATGCAGGGAAATTACATGCTTTATCACGCTCACGAGCTGCAACGCAGCTGGCTTTCATCGGTCAGCGCATGGGCCTCTATCAGCTCGGAAGTCTTGAGCAATCCTGCGCTGCCATTTGGCTATCTTGGTGGCAAAACCGGGTTTGGGCCAATGGCCGCCAATGCCTTAGAAGTGCTCGCTCATGCCACTGCGAGCTACGACAAGCCTGCCTTTGGGATTACGCAGATTGATAGCGGTGGGAAGACCTATCCTGTCATCGAAAGCACCGTCATCAACCGCCCCTTTGGTGATCTAAAGCGTTTTCGCTTGGACGGGGTTGATGTGGTGGACGGGCAAGCGACCAATGCGCGGCCCAAACTGCTTATCGCAGCGCCGATGAGCGGGCATTACGCCACTCTCCTTCGCGGCACTGTTGAACGGATGCTGGAAAGCAATGAAGTCTACATCACCGATTGGGCCGATGCGAAGACGGTTCCGACGCATGAAGGCACGTTCGACCTTGATGATTACATCGATTATCTCATTCTTTTTCTGGAATATATCGAAGCGCAAAATTCAGGCACGCGCCCGCATATGATGGCCGTATGCCAGCCTTCTGTGCCAGCCTTTGCGGCCACCGCTTTGCTCAATCTGCGTAAGAGCGCCGCAGCGCCCGCAACGCTCACCATGATGGGCGGGCCGATTGATACGCGCGAAAGCCCGACAACGGTCAATGATATGGCGATGGACCGCCCGATCGAATGGTTCCGAAGCACAGTGATTGCGACCGTACCGATGAACCACCGGGGCGCGGGCCGCAAAGTCTATCCCGGCTTTATGCAGCTGGCGAGCTTTATGAGCATGAACCTAAGCAGCCATATGATGAGCCATTACGAGATGTTCAAACATCTGACCGCTGGCGATGATCAAAGCGCTCAGGCCACCAAGGACTTTTACGACGAATATCGCAGCGTCTGCGATATGACCGCAGAATTTTACCTGCAAACGGTCGAGGAAGTCTTCCAAACCCACTCGATCCCCAATGGCGAGTTCCGTCATCGCGGCGAGCTGGTTGATCTTGCTAAGATCAAAACCACCGCATTGCTGGCGATTGAAGGCGAGCGCGATGATATCTCAGGGCTTGGCCAAACCAAGGCTGCGCTGAAATTGGCGAGCGGCTTGGCTGAGACAAAAAAGCGCTATTACATGGCCGAGGGCGCTGGCCATTACGGCATTTTCAACGGCAGCCGCTGGCGGA
>CAZTFZ010000224.1:0-3295 GCA_964613105.1 uncultured Porphyrobacter sp.
GCTCGCACATCGCCTGAAAAGATCGGGAACGCCCCTTCAGCAAAGCTCAAAACCCGGCTTGCGCCTGTTGGACCAGTTGAAGTGGCGGTGAGCAGCATTGGCTTATCCTGCCAAACCTTAGGGCCAAGGCGCGAGCACCAATCGAACAGGTTTTTGAAGGCCGCTGAATAGGCGCCATTATGCTCTGCAAAGCCGATAATGATCGCGTCGGCTGCGCCCACTTGCGCGAGGAAATCATGGGCCAATTGCGGAATGCCGCTCTCTTCCTCGCGATCATGGCGATAGATCGGCATTTCATAGTCATGGATGTCGAGCGAGGTGACTTGCGCGCCTTCCAACAGAGAGGCAGCGTAATCAACCAAGGTGCGATTGATCGAAACAGAGGAATTGCTGGCAGCAAAGGCCAAAACTTTTTTGGTCATCATCTAAGTCCTAATTTTAGCAGAGCGAGGGGTATTCGGATTTGAAAGCCTAGCCCTTCCAACTGCGGCGTTCTTCGCCAGCCTTCAATACCTCATAGGCAAGCTGGAGCTTCTGAAATTCTTGTGCGGCCTCAGCATCGCCCGGCTTAACATCGGGATGCACCAATTTGGCCTTCTCGCGCCACGCCTTTTTGATCGCGACAAATTCCGCGTCAGCGTCAAGCCCTAGCAGTTCGAGCGCGCGCATTTCATCAGCGCTGCGGCTGCCATCGCCGCTGCCGGTCCAGCCATAATGCGAGGCCTCTGCATAGCCTGAATTGTCGCGCTGTTCCGCCTTTGCTCGGGCAGCCTTTTCAGCCTTATCAAGCCCTTCGAAATAGTCCCATTTCTGGTTGTATTCGGCTGCGTGCTTTTGGCAGAAATACCAGCGGTCTGGGTTGTTGGGTGATTTGGGCGCTGGGCAGTCGCCCTTTTCCTCGCAACCATGCCGGTCGCATAGGCGCACCGTCACTGCCTCGCGATTGTCGCTATAGCCGCGCCAGCGGGGAAAGCCCCAATCGTTCGACCTGCGCGCCTTAGGCATTTGCCTGTCCCATCAGGCCGAGCACACGCCCAGGCACATCGACCAAAGCGTGATTGACCAAAACTTTACGCGAAGATGTCATGCGGCAGTCTCTAGCCAATCAGACCCCAAATGCAAAATTTGAAAAGAGTTTTGTTATGAAATGTTGCAATGCAACGAAAGTTTCATATATTGAGGCTAACAAAACCCAGATCGCGGGTGATTAGGACGAAGAATGAGCAAGCAATTGACAATCTCTGCTGTAGCATCTGTGCTCGCGCTGGCGGCATTGACTGTGTCTGTCTCTGCCCCATCTTCTTCCGCGCCATCAGCGCCAAGTGCTTTGCCCTTTGGGGATACGGTCACCCTAATCGATCTGGCGCGCTAAGCGTCTTCTAGGGTTCGCGCCAGAATCCAATTGGGTCAAGAAAATGGCCCCGCCGTCGCCCTTGCTTTTCTTCACAAGCAACGAAGGCGGAGCCCAAATCTTCAGCCAAACAGCCTTAATTTATAACGCCCTAGTTTATAACAATGGTCGCAGCGCGGCGATTTTGCGCCCATGCGCTCTCATTTGATGCGAGCGCAACAGGGCGTTCCTTGCCATAGCTTACCGTGCGAATACGCGCGGCTGGAATGCCAATAGACACAAGGTAGTTCTTGGCCGCATTGGCGCGCCTCTCTGCCAAGGCGAGGTTGTAATCGCGCGTCCCGCGTTCATCGGCATGGCCTTCAATGGTGAAATTGAGGCCGGGATATTGCCCGAAGTAACGCCCTTGTGCTTGCAAAGCGGCAGCATCCTCGCTGTCAATGTTGAACCGGTCTGTGTCGAAATAGACCGTCGTATTGCTCTCACCAACGCCAGCCACGAAATGCTGCTGCGTGCCGACCGTTGGGCCAATTGGTGTCGGCGTAGATTGGGGAACGGTTTGCGTGGTTTGCGGAGGCGGCGGAAGAACCTCAGGAGCCTTCTTGGCACAGCCAGCAAGGCCCAATGCGCCGAGCGCGACCAAGGATGCGGTGTTGCGAATGTTCATGCGTGTGGTTCCTTCTACCAATTTCAAAGAGGGGGTTTTCATATTCGGTCCCATAAGATGTGTATTCGAATGCCCATGTAGTTTGGGTTACATTTAAATTGCTTAGCCAAGGCGCAATGCAAATTACGCTAGGGCAAGATCGGCCCCCAAGCAGGGTCAGAGGCGTTGACGGGTGTTGGCAAGCGGCGCTCGTTCTCGCCGGTCAAATCGACTTGCCATAAGGCCGTCTCGCCCGAATTGCGGCGAGTGCGGAAGAATTGCACGATCCGGCCATTGGGCGCCCAAGTTGGCCCCTCATCCTGCCAGCTATCGGTCAAATGCTTAAGGCTGCGCCCCTGCGGATTGACCACGGCAATGCGGAAATTGCCCGAAATATGAGTGAAGGCAATCTGATCCCCGCGCGGGGACCATTCGGGGTTCGCAGCGCGTCCTCCGAAAAAGCTGATGCGCTTTTGGCCAGACCCATCGGCGTTCATCACATACAATTGCTGGCTGCCCGAACGGTCGCTTTCAAAGACGATTTTCGAGCCATCGGGCGAATATGATCCGCCAATGTCGATCCCTGGCGTATCGGTCAGTCGCCTTGGCGTGCCGCCACCCGATGCTGGCACACGGTAAATGTCGGTATTGCCGCTAACCGCCATGGAATAGAGGATGTGGCGGCCATCCGGGCTCCACCGAGGGGCAAAGGTTGGATTGCCGGTTTCCGCCACCAAGGTCTGTTTGCCAGTGCCAATATCATAGGCATAGATGCGCGGGTTGCCATCGACATAGCTTAGGTACACCAGCCGCTTGTAATCAGGCGAATAACGCGGGGTAAGAGCGGTAGCGCGGCCCGTCGTGATAAAGCGGTGATTGGCCCCATCACTATCCATGATTGCCAGCCGTTTGACGCGATTATCCTTGGGGCCAGTCTCAGCAATATAGGCGATGCGGCTGTCAAAGAACGGACTTTCGCCGGTTAGGCGCGCATAGATAAGGTCAGAGCATTTATGCGCTGCTCGCCGCCAATCGCGCGGGCCAACAACCCAGCCCTCGCGCACCAGCTCATCCTGCAAGGCAGTGTCATAAAGATAGCAGCCAATCGTCAGCCGGCCATCATCACGCGCGCGAACATAGCCATGCACCAGCATCTCTGCTCCGCGTCCGGTCCAAGTGGTCCATTTGGGCGCGGAAATTTCCGCAAAGGCAGGGCGCGGCAGGCCGTCAGGGCCGGATGGTTTGAACAGGCCATTGTTGCGCAGATTGGCCGAAATGACGCGGGCAAGCTCTGTCCC
>CAZTFZ010000225.1:0-3295 GCA_964613105.1 uncultured Porphyrobacter sp.
CCTAAGCAGCAATCAACCGCGCGAAAAACCTCAAGCAAACAAATACGTCGCGCAAATAAAAACGGGGCCCGAAGACCCCGTTTCCATATTCATAGTCGGCTGACCGGCTAACCGCGTCAGAACCGATTGAAAGCAGCTTTTGCGCTGCCCAACAAGCGCGATTTACGCGCTGATTGGGTTGTCGCTGCCGCCGTCAGAAGCGATGATGATACCGCCAATGATCGCTGCTGCCGCGAGAAGGCCAAGAAAGACGGCAGAACCGCCAACTTCCGAAGCGCCTTCAACAGGTGCGTCGGTACGATCAGCAGCAATTGCTGGTGCAACAGCGAGGGAAACAGCAGCAGTTGCGGCTGCAAAATTACGAATATTCATGGTCTAAACTCCTTCGAAAACGTCTCTTACTCAATCGCCTTAATAAGTAGTTAAGCGAATGAAAGTCTGCAATAAAAAACTCATCCGTTTTGGCTGGGCTTAAAGACTTGTAATCAGCAAACCCTGCCAAAACCATCAGTTCCAAGCCCCCTGTGACTTCATTCTAGGGGCCTTTAATTCAATCTACGCCGTATATTAGACGCTGACTGGTGCGTCGTCTCCATCCTCGGATAGAAGCACAATTGCTGCTGCGACAGCGGCAATACCTGCGATGAAATAGATCGTGTTGCTGTCGCCCAGATCGCTTGCATCACCAACAGGTGCTGCGTCGCGGCTGAGCTGGGCACTGGCTTGCGATGCTGCAAGAGGCGCTGTCGATAGCGCCAGGATACCTGCGGCAAAAGCCAATTTGCGAACCATTTCTTTGTCCTTCTCAATTCTGCACTGGGGTATTGCATATGCAATAAGCCCCAATCCAAACATCTTTCATAGTACTTCTGCGACAGATACGCAGTTTCCCTAGGGTTAAGCGCCCCTTTAGCCTTGGTTTGGTTATTAGGGAGTTAAAATTGCTCGCAGGTGCAACATTCTTAGGTGATGTGACTCAATTACAACATCCCACGGTTGTGGGGTGCTTATTCGGCGCGGAACACACGCACACCGCCGACCCACGTCTCCAAAACCTTGGTGGCGCGCAATTCGCTGGGCGAGGCGAGCATAGGATCGCGGTCGACAAATAGGAAATCCGCCCGTTCGCCTTTCACCAGCCTGCCAAAGCGCCCATCTGCAAAGCCAGCAAAGGCCGCCTCGCTCGTATAGCTCGCAAGCGCCTCGATACGGCTGATGCGTTCTTGCGGGCGCCATCCGCCAAAAGGCGCGCCATCGGCATCGGTGCGCGTGAAAGCGGTGGCCATGCCAGCGAAAGGATCGGGAGCCTCAACCGGAGCATCCGAGCCAAAGGCGAGCTTTGCGCCTGTCTCCAAAATGCTGGCCCAAGCATAAGCGCCGCCCAGCCTATCTGGCCCCATCCGCGCCTCTGCCATCAACCGGTCGGAGGTCTGGTGGACGGGTTGCATCGAGGCAATCAGCCCATGCTTGCCAAACATATCGAGATCAGCCGGATCGACAATTTGCGCGTGCTCAATCCGCCAGCGCCTATCGCCTGGATAGCTCTCGGCCAAATCGTCAATTGCGCTCAAAACTTCGGCATTGGCGGCGGTGCCAATGGCATGGATGGCTGGCTGAAATTCGCCGACCAGCACGCGCACAAGGACATTGCGCAATTGCGCCTCGCCCATCAGCGGCAGACCCGTATTGTCAGGGTCATCAGCATAGGGCCGTTTGAGCCATGCCCCGCGCGAGCCCAAAGCGCCATCAAGGTAGAGCTTCACCCCGCCAAGCCGCAATTTGTCATCATAGAGCCACGGCGTCGGGCGGCTGCCAGCGATCAAATCCATCGCCTCTGCACCGGCGGCATAGCTCATGATCCTGAGGCTGAGAGTGCCGCGATCACCTGCGCGGCGATAGGCCTGCCAATCCTCTATGCTGGTGCCCATATCGGCTGCGGCTGTGACGCCTTGCGAATGGAGCAATTTTTGCGCCTTAGCCAAGGCCAAATCGCGTTCGGCAGGGCGCGGGGCAGGGATGGCAGCGCGCATCAAGGCCTCTGCTGCATCGACAAATACGCCGGAGGGCGCGCGCGATCCCGCCAGCCGTTCAATCCTTCCGCCAGCGGGGCTTTTGCTGCGGGCAGTGACACCGGCGGCCTTCATCGCGAGCGAATTGGCCCAGCCTGCATGGCCATCGACCCGCTCTAGATAGACAGGGCGATCATTGACTACACTGTCGAGTTCAGCGGCGGTGGGAAAGCGGCCAAGCCCCCAAGTCTCTTGGTTCCAACCGCGCCCCAAAATCCATGGCCGCGCAGGATTGTCGGCTGAAAATTGTGCGATCTTTGCCAGCGCTTCGTCGAGCGTCTTTGTGTCCGACAAATCGAGCGTTAGAGCGCCAAAACCAACGCCCATGACGTGCAAATGCGCGTCAATCATGCCGGGCATCAGCACGCGGCCTTCGCCATCGGTTTGGAAATCAACATCTTTGGGCCGCTGATCGCCGCGATCCAGAACCTCTAGAATGCGGCCATCATCATCAATCCAAAGAGCGTTGAAGCGGTCGATCTGGCCTGTCTCGTCAATCCGCAAGCCTTCGACATTTTCGATGAGTTGATCGGCCAGCGCTGGCGCGGATGCCGCTGCCAAAGCCAGCCCTGCGCTCAAAAAGCGAACTGTTGCAGATTTTCTCATGTCTTATTCCCAAAAGGTAGCCGTTTAATCAGCGCGCTTGTGTCTTGCCGTCCTGCGCCTTGCTCTTGCAATTCAGCGTAAAAGCCATCGACCATTTTCGTGACGGGCGAGGATAGCCCCAAACGCTCTGCCTCGTCCAAGGCATAGCCCAAATCCTTGCGCATCCAATCCAATGCAAAGCCGAAATCAAACTCGCCTGCGGTCATTGTGTCCCAGCGGTTTTCCATTTGCCAGCTTTGCGCAGCTCCGCCTGAAATCGCCGCAAGGGTCTGGGCTGGGTCAAGGCCTGCTGCTTGGACCAGCCGGATGGCTTCGGATAATCCGCCCAAAACCCCTGCAATGCACATTTGATTGGCCATTTTGGCGGTTTGGCCAGCGCCTGCCTCGCCAACATGGACGATTGTTTTGCCATAGGCTTGCATGATCGGCTGTGCTCGCTCCATCGCGGCCTCGCTGCCTCCGCACATCACCGCAAGAGCGCCATTTTCTGCGCCCGCTTGCCCGCCCGATACAGGAGCGTCCACAGCGTCGATGCCGCGCGCTGCCGCTGCCTCGCCCAGCCTTTTCGCCATTTTCGCCGAAACCGTGGTGTGATCGATCAGCAGGCTTCCTGCCTTCAT
>CAZTFZ010000226.1:0-1835 GCA_964613105.1 uncultured Porphyrobacter sp.
GAGCGTGGCCGGGTTGCGGGCATCAATTACCGCGGCATTCGCGGTCTTCGTTGATCCGCTCAGCCTCTAGCAACAGGAATTAGGCTGCGCATAGTTTAGCCAAGGCCCAACCACCCTTGCGGTCACCCCCCTGATCGCAATCCCCTTAATCCTTGCAAGGGGGCGGGTCACAGATTGGCTAGATTTTGCGCGACCTATGGCGGGCGGTTCAGGCTGGTGACAGTCTGGGCCGCTTAGTCTTACGTTTGCAAAGAAACAGATTTTTTCTATTGGGGGATGGGAAACACAAACCGGCAGCTGAGGCCGGTAGCTAGGGAAATTGTTATGACTAAACCCAATAGGCTTGCACTTGCACCCGCTATGATTGCCGCCGTTTCATTGGTCGCGACACCGGCTAGCGCTGCCAGCCTGCCTGCGATGCAAACGTCCAGCGCTTCGCTCTCCCAAAATGTTGCTACCGGTGCGGGCCTTCCCGATTGGAGCGACGCATCCGTCACTCAAGATTTTGGCCGCTTTGGCCGGTTCGGACGCTATCGTGGGCGCAACCGGATTGATGCTGGCGACGTGCTGACCGGTATTCTCATTATTGGCGGTATTGCTGCTGTCGCAAGTGCCGCGAACAGCAACAATCGCCGCAACCGCAATCGCGATCGGGATTATCGCGAGGATAGGCGCGTGGAGGATAGGCGGGTTGATGACCGCAGAACCCGAAGCTCAACCGGCAGCAGCGGCCTCGACAATGCCGTATCGCTTTGCACCGCCGCGATAGAGCGCGATGTGCGGATTGAGAGCGTCGACGGCGTCACTCGCAATGCCTCAGGCTGGACCGTCACAGGCGCGATTTTCAACGGCACACCTTTCACCTGCCAAATCGGCCCCGATGGCGAAATCGACCGAGTGGACTATGCGCTGTCTAGCAACGCCAATCAGCAGTTTGATGACGAACGCTATCGCAGCGCTCGCCTTGAGGCTGATCGTGCCAATGTTCGGGCAGAAGCACAGGCTGGGGCGGATCAGACCGCTGGCGAGACGCGTTTGGCGCAAGCCTTGCCTGCCTATCCCGGCGGACCGATTGATGGCGATTTGAACGAGTAATTTGAGAGGGCGCTTGCGGAAGCTCAGACCTCCGCCTCGCCCCTCTTAGCTTTGCGCCCTTTGGCTGTTCGGCGGCGGAACATCAGCACAACGCCCAGCAGCGAACCCAACACGCCAAGGCCTGCAAACAGGATTAGGATAGGATGGCTGGTGTCGCCGCGCGTCTCCAGATCCATAATGTGCAAGCCCCAAGCAAAGTCGAACACGCGCCACCAGCTGGTGCGCACGGCCTCTATCCTACCGCTATCGCGGCCCACATAGATATGCGCGCCATCTTCTAAAGCGACTTGCCAGACATCCATCGGCCTGCGGAAATCAAGCGGAACATTATCGGCGGCATAGGCTGTCACGCTGCGCACCTTATCGCCGCCTTTGATGTCGCGCGCGACTAAAGCCAGCGCCCCGGCCTCGGTCAGCTGGGGCAAGGCAGCGCCGCTCGCATCAAAGCGAGCAATGGCTCCATCCATAAAGGTGACGCGGGTGACTTGCTGGCCCTGTTCCATCGCGCTTGTGACAGAGCGTATGGCCCGCTCGCGCGCAGTATCGGGCACGGTGATCTGAGCGCCATCGGGCAGGGTTTGCTCGGCAGTCGCGCTGGACAGGCGCAAATGTTCGCCGCGCACTTCTTCAATAGGTTTGGACACCATGATGAGGCCAGTGATCGTCCACATCAAAACGGGAATGCCAAAGGCCCAGGCGAGCCAGATGTGCCATTTTGCAATGAGTCGCATGTGAGGGGG
>CAZTFZ010000226.1:1935-3293 GCA_964613105.1 uncultured Porphyrobacter sp.
GAGTGAGAGGGTGCGAGTGAGAGGGTGAAAGGCCTGTCTAGCCGTGCAGCGCTTTGCCTATGCTGGCGGCTGCCGCGATGCAATCAAGATCAGACCAACGCGGCCCCATGACCTGCAAACCGCATGGTAGGCCGTCGGTGGCGCCAATCGGCAGAACCGTCGCAGGCAAATTGGGGAAGGTCCCAAGGCCCGCCCACACAAGCCCATCGGCTGCTGGAACATCGCCGCCATTGACCGACAGCGTCTTGGCAAAGACCGGCCCCTCAAGATGCGGGATCGCCAGCACAGGTGCGGGCGGGGCGAGCACGAAATCATAGCTCTCAAACACTTGCGCCCAAGCGCGCTCCTTGCCCGCTTGCGCGTCGAGCAGATCGAACCAATCGGTCGCATTGGCGCGGCTGCCATCGGGCGCAGGCGCACCGCGCGCCATGCAGATGTTGAGCATACGCAGATAGAGTGCTTGCTGTTCGGCCAAATCGGGCAAGAGCCCGGGCAAAAGATCGGTGCTACGGTCAATCGTAACGCCCGCCTTTTCAAGAGCGCTCGCAGCTGCTTCTATGGACCCGCGCACAGCATCATCAATCTCAGTGCCCGGATAATCGAGCAGCAAGAGCATGCGGCATTGATCGAGCGGCTTGGGGCTGGCCACCAGCGGCACTTGGCCCATGATCTGCATCATCGCGGCAAGATCATCCGCATTGCGAGCGAGCGGGCCGGGCACAGACAAGGCGCCATCATGGGCCGCAGGGGCGGTAAAGGCGGGGTGCTGATGCCCTTCCTTGCTGAGCAAGCCCCAGCTCGCCTTATGGCCCCAAATGCCGCAGAAATGCGCTGGCACGCGCACCGATCCGCCAATATCTGTGCCGACCTCGCAAGGGACCATGCCCGCTGCAACGGCGGCCGCTGACCCTCCTGAAGACCCTCCGGGAGAGCGCTGGGCATTGTGCGGATTGTTTGTCCGGCCATAGACGGGGTTGTTTGATTGCCAATCCGACAGATCAGGTGGGACATTGGTTTTGCCGATGAAAACCGCGCCTGCCGCTTTCAATTGGCGCACAATCTTGGCGTCTTGGGCGGCGATATTATCGGCAAATTGCGTGTGCCCGAACGTGGTCGGAAGGCCTGCAATATCGAAGCTTTCCTTGATGGTCATCGGAACGCCGTAAAGCGGTTGGTCTTTGCCCGCAGGCTTGCCATCCATCGCTTTGGCCGTTTCCAAGGCCCGCTCAAAATCGGTGACGGCCACCGCATTTATGGGCGCATCGAGCTTTTCAACGCGGGCAATCGCATGGGCCACCGCTTCGCTGGGTGACACGGTGCCATCCCGAATTGCAGCCGCTGTTTCCAGCGCGCCGGGT
>CAZTFZ010000227.1:0-3291 GCA_964613105.1 uncultured Porphyrobacter sp.
GGCACAATGCTGGCCTTTTCGGTCGATGATAGCGGGGCTGAGCGGTTCACGGCGCAGATAAAGCTGCTCGAAACGGGCGAATTGCTGCCCGATATGATCGAGGGCACGCGCGGCGGATTGACTTGGGTTAAAGGCGATACAGCATTGGTCTATGGCATCGCCAATGAGGAATGGCGGGTGCTTGATGCACGGCTGCATGTGCTGGGCACAGCCACCAGCGATGACGTTATCTTGTATGAAGAGGCTGACGAAGGCTTTGGCGTCAGCGCTGGCCTGACCGCGCAAGAGGATTGGCTGGTGATCGCAACGGGCGATAATGAGACGAGCGAGATCCGGCTGGTTCCCGCTGACAATCCTACCGCTGAGCAAATGCTCGTCCAAGCGCGGGTTAAGGGCGTCGAATATGATGTCGATCTGCGCGAGGGCGTGGTCTATAAATACAGCAATGCAGCCCATGTGAACTTTGATCTGATGTCCGCCCCGCTAGACAGCGTTGCGGCTGGCGAGCCAGATTGGACCATGCTGATCGAAGGGTCGGACGCGTTCTACCTCACCGATTTTGATCTGTTCGAAGGCTTTTACGTCACCGAAGGGCGCTTGAATGGTCTCGATCAAGTCCAAATTCGCGCATATGACGATGCGGCTGCCATGACCCCGATTGCCTTTCCAGAGGCAAGCTATGACGCAGGCCTTTCGAACAATCCTGAATATGCGCAGACCAAATTGCGCCTTGCTTATGAGAGCATGGTGACGCCCGACACTGTCTATGATTACGATGTCGCGAGCGGCGAGCTGGAGCTATTGAAACAGCAAGAAATCCCAAGCGGTTATGACCCATCGCAATATGTGACCGTGCGCGAGACAATCACGGCCCGTGATGGCGCTCAGGTTCCTGTCAGCATTGTGATGCGCAAGGACCGCGATACGATAAATGGCGGCGCTGCTGGCCCGCTCCACCTCTATGCTTATGGCGCCTATGGCTATGCCGTGCCGCCGGGCTTTTCGACGACACGCCTTAGCCTTGTCGATCGCGGCTATGCTTATGCCATTGCCCATGTGCGTGGCGGCGATGATCTGGGGCGCAATTGGTATTTGCAAGGCAAATTGAACGCACGCTGGAACACCTTCACCGACTTTAGCGATGTCGCCAGAGGGCTGGTCAGCGCAGGCTATACCAAGGCTGGCCAAATCAGTGCGAGCGGCGGGTCAGCGGGCGGCGAGCTGATGGGGGTGGTCGTCAACACCGATCCTGACCTTTGGGGCGCGGTGGTGGCCGATGTGCCTTTCGTTGATGTGATCAACACGATGACTAATGAAAAGCTGCCTCTGACACCGGGCGAATGGCCCGAATGGGGCAATCCGATCACCGATAAGCGCGCCTTTGCTTACATCCTTAGCTATTCGCCCTATGACCAAGTGAGCGCTCAAGATTATCCGCCGATGCTGGTGACAGCGGGTCTCAATGATCCGCGCGTCACCTATTGGGAGCCGGCCAAATGGGTCGCCAAATTGCGCGAGTTTAAAACTGATGACAACACGCTTTTGCTCAAAACCAATATGGGCGCAGGCCATGGCGGCAAATCGGGGCGGTTTGCCAGCATTTATGAAGTCGCGCAGGAATATGCCTTTATCCTAACGCAGATGAGCGGCGCGAATGCTGAGGCTGTCGAGGCTGCTGAGTAACGCCAATGGCTCAGCCTTTCGCCTTGGATTTCACCGCAGAGGCGCGGCACATTGATATGATGGGCCACGTCAACAATACGGTCTGGGTCGAATGGGTTCAGGACCTTGCAACCGCTCATTGGGAAGCGGTCGCTGGCCCCGATCTTCAGCGCCAATTTATCTGGCTCGTGATCCGCCATGAGATTGATTATCGCGGCAATATTGCTGAGCGCGAAAGCGTGACCGGCACGACATGGGTTCCATCGCTTGGCACGCCACCGGTAGCAAAGGGCGCAAAATGCCCGCGACGCGCAGAATTTCGCAATGCGGCTGGCAAAGTCATCGTGTCGGCACTCACCACATGGGCTATGCTGGACCGCGAAACCGGGCGGCTAGCGCGCGTTAGGCCCGAAATGATAAGGCCGTTTATGGCTGAAATTGGAGAAACATAATCACCCAATCTAGCCTCTTCACTCCGCTGACTTTGCCCAATGGCACAGTGCTACCCAACCGCTTGTGCAAGGCTGCGATGGAGGAAAACCTCGCTGTGCAACCGGGCCAATATCCCGGCGAGAAGCTGTTCACGCTTTACGAGGCTTGGGCCAAGGGGGGGATCGGCATGATGCTGTCTGGCAATGTCATGGTGGACCCTTCTGCGCTGACGGGTCCGGGCGGTGTGGTCTTGCAAAAGGGCGTTGATCTGGCTCCGTTCGAGAAATGGGCAACAATCGGCAAAGCAGGCGGTGGTCAATTTTGGCTCCAAATCAGCCATCCGGGCCGCCAGCTTTATAAGAATATGGGCGAGACGGCGGTGTCTTCATCGGATGTTGCGCTCGATCTGGGAAAGTTTTCGTCCATGTTTGCGCCCGTTCGCGCGCTGTCTACGCAAGAGATTGAGCGGATTATCGAGCGCTTTGCTGAAACCGCGCAATTGGCTGAAAAAGCAGGCTTTGACGGTGTGCAAATTCACGGAGCCCATGGCTATTTGGTCAGCCAGTTTCTCTCTCCGCTTAGCAATAAACGCGAGGATGAATGGGGCGGCAGTCTGAAAAACCGGGCACGCTTTTTGCTCGCAATCGTGGACGCAGTAAGGGGCGCTGTGGGCCCCAAATTTGGCGTTGGCATTAAGCTCAATTCAGCAGACTTTCAGCGCGGCGGCTTTGCCTTTGAAGATGCCCGCCAAGTGGTGGAATGGCTCAGCGGCAAAGGCCTTGATTTCGTCGAATTGTCAGGCGGCAGCTATGAGAGCCCTGCCATGCAAGGCGATGCCAGCGATATGAGCGGCGGGACCGCCAGTTCGACCATTCAGCGCGAGGCCTATTTTATCGATTTTGCCCGCGACATTGCGCAAATTGCCGATATGCCGATCATGGTGACAGGCGGAATTACGCAATTGCAAACTGCTGAAGCGGCTTTGGAACAAGACGACAAAGGCTTTGGCGTTGCGCTGTTGGGAATTGGCCGGGCTTTGGCAGCAGAGCCGCATTTGCCCAATCTGTGGCAAGACGGACAGGCCGCCCAAGTGGAGCTGCCGCAATCGGGTTGGTCTAACAAAACCTTGGGCGCTCTTGCGACAATGGCGCTCACTAAGGCTCAGCTAGAGCAGATGGCCAAGGGCAATGCGCCGGG
>CAZTFZ010000228.1:0-3290 GCA_964613105.1 uncultured Porphyrobacter sp.
ACCGGCAGGTAAGTCAGCACAGGCTTCGCCCAATTCGGTGCATTTGGGCGAGTCCTTGGGGTAGCGCTTATAATAGAGGCCAGTATAATCGGGATCGACGATCCGATCATCTTGGTCGAACAGAACCGGCGCCCAGATCGCGGTGCGATAAGCACGCCCTCCGTAACAAGAGCTCTCGCCGCTAGCCCGCAGACTTTCATAGGTAGAGTTTTCGTCCGTAAGCGTGTTGCCCATATATCGGTGCAAATGCCCCGCTTGGCTCATGCCGGGAAAGACTATCGGATCAACCTGCGCGAAATGGCTGGTCTGACAAAAGGTCCGAAAGGAACCGACAACATCGGGCGCGCCGGTTTTGGGCAAATAGCCTTGTTGGAACAGCTCATCGTCCGTAAATGCAATGTCGGTCGCGATCTCTGTAATCACGCCCCAATCGCGTTCCTCAGAAGAGACAATGGGTGCCTCTTCGGATGATTGCGCAGCAAGCCGCAATTCATCAATCTCGGCCTGCACCTTGTCCATATCAAACCGGGCCCGCCTTGCAGCGTTGACCGCCTCTGCAAGGTCGTTTTCTACAGAGGCCAGCAGGTTTTCAAGCGGCACAAAAGGGTCTGGGCTTTGCGCGCCAGCTGGGGTTGCCACAAGGGCTAGCAAAATCAGGGTCAAATATCTCATGCCAAACTTGCTCCTAGCATTGCACTAAAGCCATAGCCTGTCACGCGCAGATCTGCGGTTCCAGAGGCAGTGAAGGTGAACCAGCGCCAGCCTGCTGGATCATATTCATAGGCCAGCGTATTTGTGTACGCATCGTCATAGCCTGTTGCTGAATAAGCGAGCAGTAAGCCTATGCCTCCGCTGGGTATAGCGACCGATTGGTCAAGACCTTGGTCCTCTGGGCCAGCGCGATAGACGTAAGGCAAAGTGCCCGAACTTTGCGCGGTAGAACTGCTGACATTGGTCAAAACGCCAGGGAAGATTGTCGCAAGGTTGTTATTGCTGCCCTGCGTTTCCACAGTGTGCTCGCCTGCGGGAAGCTCTGCATCGCAAATCCAGATGGATTGTTGCGGATTACCGGAGCTGATCGCCGCTGCCTGCGTACAAGGGGCCCCGCCAACGCTAACCGAATTGACCGCAATATTGCGGTGCAAGCCAATAACGGGGCGGCCTGCTGGAAAATCAACGGTAAAGACGTTGGGCGTAGGGGTGAAGCCATTGGTGACCGTTTGGCTTGGCAGAGCCACAAAGCTGGCTGGAATTGCCGCTGATGCAGTGGTGATCGTCCAAGTGTCGCTGACACCTGCAATGTCGAGCACATGATCAAGCGCTGCTGCTGGCTCGCCCGAGGCTGTCACCCGCGAGGTCACAACCATGCCATTGATGATGCCGCTTAGGCTCGTCGCATATTCGCCCGTGCCAAGCTTGGCATCGCCTGTGCCGGTGACACTGGCCGATACGCTCTCGCGAAGGCCAAGGCCCGATACGACCACCATGCTCGTTTCGGTGGAACCAGCAGGCGCATTGTTGAGATCGGTAAAGGCAAAGTCGTGTGGAACCGCGCCTGTGTTTTGCTCGATGAGAGCGCCGATGGCCGCTTCAAAGACAGGGGCGATAAGGTCATGCCCTTCACCGCTAGGATGCAAGCCATCGGGATAAAGCGCGCTGTTTTCAGCGGCATCATTGGCGCCCATAATCGGGTGATCGCCCAAGGGGATGATGCCATCAAATGCTGCGCCGCTTTGGGCGTGGATTTGCGCAATGATCGATGGGCGGATGGCGTTCACCGCTGGGCTGCCGGTTGGCGCTGCTTGAGGCAAGGGCGTTGCCACCATAATCAGCACGCCGGGCAAGCGCAGCCGCACCTCGTCAGTATAGCCGATAAGATGCGTGATCCAATCGCTCCGCGTCAGATCATTCGCGCCGATAAAGACGGTGAGCAGATCGGGCGCGCCTGCAACGACTGCGTCAATCCGGCCCCACAATGAACTGGTTCCAGCAGCATCACTCGGGTCGCCAATGTTTGATCCACCCACCGCATGGTTGGTCCATTGGGCGGCGGGGAAGGCGGCCTGCGTCTCTGTGTGATAGGCAAGGGCCGTTGCGGTGATGCTATCACCCTCGATGGCGATCGTGTTGATGACTGGCGGTGAAGGCGGCGGAGGTGGAGGAGGCGGAGGAGGAGGCGGCGGAACTGGGCCACCTTCTGCCAAGGGCAGACGCACTGCTGCGTTGAGATCAAGACCGAGCGTAATCATGGCTTAAGCGAGCCCAGTAAGATTGCTGGCGCTTGTGCCGGTTGCGCGGATGAATTCTGCGCGCAAAGGCAAGATTTGGCCTGCGACAACGCCAATCGTCACATCGGCATTGGAATCAATTGCTTTTAAGACGAGAGTGCCAGTCGTGCCGACAAGAATCGCTTTGGGCAGAAAATCAAGCGGTGCAGTATCGCTTGGCGTGATCGCAAAAGCGGCGCGCGCTGGGCTGGTCAGAGTGTCTGCGAAACTGTCGTAAGCGTCGAAATTTGATGTTGGCATAGCTGAGCGTTCCTTGCTTGAAGGCGCGGGGAGTTTCCGCGCTGCAAGGCCCTGCTAGAACCAATTAATCTATGTAGGAAAGTAAAAAATAACCAGATAGGTAATTTTTATTGTGAAGCGTTTCCAAGCTATGGTCAGCTGGATCGGAGTTTAGCCTGGCAGGATCGACGCAACACCAGCAATAATGCTGGCCCATAGGGCAAGGCTGATCCCAGTGATAATCACCAAGCGCTGCATCACTGGCAGTCTGTCATCGCGTGCAATAGATTGAGGAACTGCACCTCCAGCGGCCCATTGCGACAGTTCGTCTTGCAAATCGCGCGCTGGGCTATGGGCTGCATTGCTGCGGGTGCTGCGCTCTGTCAGCTCGGTTAAAGGCGTTTCGCGTTCGGCAGTGGTGCCAGAAGAAACTGGATCAGCAGAACCTTGATCTGCTTGATCTGCGTAATCGCTTGTGTCCAAACGCCGCTGTGCCTGTGCCATTGCTTCTTTCCTCTTGCCTTGTGAAAAAAGGAGTTTGGCGGGCAAGTCTTAAGAAACCCTCACCGGCAGCCTTATTAACCCAAGCGGGTTTGCAGCCAGCTTTTACTAAGCCTTCTTTTCGCCAATCGAATTGGCAAGCCGTTTGCCCCAAGCGGTGAATTTCGCCTCGAAATAGAAGGTCGAGAAATGCGCTGCGATAAAGGTCACAGCAACCAGCACAGGTCGCAAAGCATAGCGCACAGCCTTGCTCGCATCTTCGCCGCCAAGCGGGCTGTGCCA
>CAZTFZ010000229.1:0-2106 GCA_964613105.1 uncultured Porphyrobacter sp.
ATAAAAACGCATCACGGTTTCCATTCCAAAAACCGCTTTAGAAAGCCAAGCCCATAATGCTGGCTCTTCTCTGGGTGGAATTGCACGCCAAGCACGGTATCGCGGCCCACCATTGCGACCAAGCCCCCGCCATGATCGGTCCGCGCCAGCACATCAGCATCGTTAGCCGCATCGAAATGATAGGAGTGCAGGAAATAAGCCTCGCCTTCTTGCAAAACGGCATGATCGCCAGCGCTGGGCGTCACATCGTTCCAGCCCATATGCGGCACTTTAATCGCAGCATCATCGCGCTCTATCAGCCGCACATCGCCTTTAATCCAGCCAAGCCCTGCGGTTTCGCCATGCTCATGGCCCACGTCCGCCAGCAATTGCATCCCCACGCAAATGCCAAGGAAGGGCGCTGCGTCTTTAAGCACCCGCGCGCTCAATGCCTCTTTCACGCCATCAATCGCGGCCAAACCCTCAGCACACGCCTTGAAAGAGCCAACACCGGGCAGCACGATCCGGTCGGCCTTGCCGATCACATCAGGATCAGCAGTGACGGCAACATCGCCGCCAACCGCCCTCAGCGCATTTTCAACCGAATGAAGATTGCCAGCGCCGTAATCAATCAGCGCGACTGTGGCCGCTAGCATGTGCAGGCCGCCTTCCGACTAGCCATTCAGAGTGCCCTTAGTGCTGGGCACAAGGCCGCCTTTGCGCGGGTCAATCTCGACCGCTTGACGCATGGCGCGGGCAAAGCCCTTATACAGGCTCTCGCAGATATGGTGATTGTTGCTGCCGTAAAGCAGCTCGCAATGGAGCGTAATGCCAGCGGTTTGCGCGACCGAATGGAACCAATGCTCGATCAGCTCTGTATCCCATTCGCCCAGCTTTTCCTGAGTGAAACCAGCGCGCCACACGAGGTAAGGCCTGCCCGATAGGTCAAGCGAGACCCGCGCCAAAGTTTCATCCATCGGCGAGTAAGCGCTGCCATAACGAGTGATCCCGCCTTTATCGCCTAGCGCCGCTGCCAAGGCCTGCCCCAGCGCCAAAGCACTGTCTTCGGTCGTGTGATGCTGGTCGATGTGCAAATCGCCATCCACCTTCATCGTCACATCAATCAGCGAATGGCGCGAAAACTGTTCCACCATATGATCGAGAAAGCCGATCCCGGTAGAGATGTCATATTGCCCGCTGCCATCGAGATTGATCGCAATATCAATCGCGGTCTCAGCGGTTTTGCGCTCAATTTTCGCGGTTCTGTTCTTGTGTGCGTTCTGTGGAGCCATGGCGCTCGCTATAAGCCAAGTTGGTGGCGAGGCAAGCAGGGCTGCGCGCTTTTATCGCCAGAAATGAAGGACAAATGCGGGGCAAATGCTGGCAGATGGAGCCTGCAACCTTGCGAAAAAAGCCACAGGCAATATCGCGATTGCGGTTGACCCATGCCGGACGCCGCGCCACCTAGAGAGGCGATATGAGCGACGACACACCCGACAGCCTGATTCCATACGATTCCATCGTGCAAGAGGCATTGCGCGCCGTGGTTGGCCGAGTGCTGGGCGAAATTGAGGCTTCGGGCAGCGAATTGCCCGGCAATCATCACTTTTACATCACCTTCAAAACCGATGCGCCCGGCGTATCTGTGCCGGCATCCTTGCGCGAGCGTTTCCCTGACGAGATGACCATCGTGCTGCAAAACAAGTTTTGGGACCTCAATGTCGAGGATGACAAGTTCAGCGTCGGCCTAAGCTTTAATCAGATCCCTGCTGATCTTGTGGTGCCCTATGCGGCGATCACGCAATTCGTTGATCCTGCCGTCGATTTCGGTTTGCAGTTTCAAGCAAGCGATGGCGATGTGGATGCTGTCGGCACGGAAAGCCCAGAAAATGATCTGACAAATGATCTGACCGGCGACAAGCCTGAGGGCTCAGATGATGGCGGCAAAGGCGACAGCAAAACCGACGGTGACGGCAAAGGCGAAGGCAGCAGCGATGATGGCTCCAATGTGGTCACGGTTGATTTTGGCCGCAAGAAATAGCCATAATCTTGGCGCTATTGCCGCCCCCTTGGGTAAGTCATTGAGCAGAGGCAATCATGGCAAAAGACACCGCTTCACCAATTGAT
>CAZTFZ010000229.1:2206-3285 GCA_964613105.1 uncultured Porphyrobacter sp.
GGCAAAAAGCAGCCGCTGTTTGTGCGCGGGGTTCGCTATGTTTCAAAGCGCGCAGCGCAAAAGACTTTCACCAGCAGCTCTATGGGCAAGAAACTTGCAAAAGAGGCTGATGAGGACAACACGCTGATCAATGCGATTGCCGCTTATGGCGTCACCAAAATCGGCACTCGGTCTGTGCCCGGCGCGGTTCTGGTCGGCGGAGCCTTAGTGGCCAAGACGCTCTATGATCGCAGCGAGAAGCGCCGCAAATCATTGGCGGCCAAAGAAGCGAAGCAAGCTAGCAAAAAAGCGCGCAAAAGGCCTGCCGCTAAAGCCTAGGGGCTAAAAAGGGCTGCGGCAGGCTTTCGCGCAAGAAAAGCGTGCCGGGGCTTGATTTAAGGGGGCGGCATGGGCCAACAGCCTTGCATGGCCAAAGCGACCCCTCCTCATAAACCGTCGAGCGCGACCCAATCTGATCTCGCCCAGTCCGATTTGGCCCAGTCCGACCTTTCTAGACGCGGGCTTATGTTCATCCTGTCTTCGCCCTCGGGCGCTGGCAAGACCACCATTTCGCGCATGCTGCTTGAGGCGGATGAAGCGATCAAGCTGTCGGTTTCTGTTACCACCCGCCCACCGCGCAAGGGCGAGGTCGATGGCAAAGACTATTTCTTCGCTTCGGATGCAGAATTTGACCGGATGGTGGCAGAAGACGATTTTTACGAATGGGCCCATGTCTTCAACCACCGCTATGGCACGCCCAAAGGGGCAATCCGCAAAGCCCTAAAAGAGGGGCAAGATTTCCTCTTCGACATTGATTGGCAAGGATCGCAGCAGCTCCACCAAAAGGACCACCAAGACGTTGTCCGGGTCTTTTTGCTGCCCCCAAGCATTGAAGAGCTAGAGCGCAGGCTGACCTCGCGAGCGACCGATAGCGCCGATGTGATTGCCGACCGCATGGCCCGCGCAAGGGCGGAAATCAGCCATTGGGACGGTTATGACTATGTTGTCGTCAATGATGATGCAGCAACATGCTTTGCCAAGGTCAAAGAAATCCTCAGCGCAGAACGGATGAACCGCCAGCGTCAGACAGGGTTGATACC
>CAZTFZ010000230.1:0-3268 GCA_964613105.1 uncultured Porphyrobacter sp.
GGCGCATGGCTGTATTCGTAAGCCTGCACAAAGCTAAAGACGACGCCAAGCGCGATCGTTGCCCAAAGGCCTTTCTTCAAACCTTCGCGGTCACCGTGGATAAGGCAATGGTGCGCCCATGTCACGGTGGTGCCAGAGCACAAGAGGATGAGCGTGTTAAGCAGCGGAAGCGAGAAAGCGTCGAGCACTTTCATGCCTTCTGGGACAAGCGTGCCCGTACTGGTGTCGCCTGCTGAAAGGAACAAATTGGTGGTGGTCTGCACCCCATCATTAAAGGCAACCTCTAGCGGTGCGGGGAACAGAGCAAAGTCAAACCAGCTCCAAAACCAGCCGACGAAGAACATGACTTCCGACGCGATGAACAAGATCATGCCGTAACGCATGTGCAGCTGAACAACCGGCGTGTGATCGCCGCGCTCAGCCTCTTTCACGACATTGGAAAACCATGCAAAAAAGGTCGCAATCAGACCAGCTACGCCAAGGTAAATCACCATGCTTGCGCCAGCACCGAAGATGTCGGGATAGAGCGACAGAACCATTCCAGTCGTGAAGGTGAGAGCCGAAAAAGAGCCGATCAACGGCCAAATATCGGGCTCAAGAATGTGATAATCGTGGTTTACTTGGCCAGCCATGGGTCTTTTGATCCTGTTGGTCTTGTTATGCCGAAAAGGCGTTGTCTCTTACGTCTAGCTAAAGCCCTTAAAGCCCAGCTTAGGCGCGGTCTAGTGGGTTATGGATTGAATGTGGATGCATTTGAGCCAGCAAAGGCGATTTTCTTGGGTTTGGAGGTCGAGATAGACTGGCTGATGGCAGCCCTGGTAGAGGCCGGATCACCTGAAACGCTCTCATCGCCGCCATTTTCGCTGGCAGCATCCTCTGCCTCAATAGCTTTGTGGAAAGTGTAGGACAAAGTGATCTGCTGAACGTCCTTCGCATTCTCATCATCAAGAATGGCCGGATCGATATAATAGAGCACCGGCATGCGAACCTCTTCGCCCGGCTGGAGGGTCTGCTCGGTAAAGCAGAAGCACTGGACCTTGTGGAAATATTTGCCCGTCTGCTCAGGTTCGACATTGAATGTCGCAGCGCCAGTAATAGGCACATCGGAATCGTTGCGAGCAATATAGAACGCCATATCGCGCTGTCCGATTTGAACCTCGTCAGTGCTCTGCTCTGGAGTGAAGGTCCAAGGCACATCGCGCGCCGTGCTGGCATCAAAGCGAACCGACATAGGCTTGCCCGAAGCGCCAGAACTTGCCGCTATCCGTGCGGCGATATCAGCATCGCTTTCGCTCGCTCGCTGGGTCGTGCCGCCAAAGCCTGTGACCTGACAAAACAGCTCATACAAGGGAACCGCAGCATAGCCCATACCAAGCATCGCCAAAGCGCCCAAAAGCGCCAGACCTGCGGTTTTGTTATTCTCTGAGTCTTGCTTGATCGCTTCTGCTGCCATGGTGTCTATCCCATCCGCACAATCGTGATGAAGTAAAAGAGGAACACGAAGAATAAGAGCAGCCCGCCCAGAACCAAGTTCCGCGATTTCTGACGACGCTTGATTTCCTCTTCGTCCTGAGAGGTCACTAAGGAAGGGCGTTCTTGGTTTTGATCGGTCATAACAAAAGTCCAAACTTATCCAACAGACGGTCAGCCACCAAAGCGCCGAACAGCGCAAAAAGGTAGATGATGCTGAAAGCAAACAAGCGCTTTTCAGGCTTCATCGCATC
Source organism: uncultured Porphyrobacter sp. (assembly GCA_964613105.1). Classification (GTDB taxonomy): domain Bacteria; phylum Pseudomonadota; class Alphaproteobacteria; order Sphingomonadales; family Sphingomonadaceae; genus Erythrobacter. The sequence continues at coordinate 1,725 of CAZTFZ010000230.1, forward strand.
CTCTGCTTGTGTTTGGCGGAAGGCGACCGGCAAAGAAAGCGCAATGAATGCACCGCTGAGCGCAAGCGCTGCAATTCCGTAAACCGCTCCGGTTCCGCCGATAAACCAAGGGGCCGCCGCAATCGGCAAAAGCAGAACTGCATAGGCAAGGATCTGCCAGCGAGTGGATGTTTCCCCCTTCACAACCGGCATCATGGGAATGCCAACGGCCGCGTAATCAGACTTTACGAACAATGCGAGCGCCCAGAAATGGGGCGGGGTCCAAAAGAAGATGATCGCAAATAGCAAAAGCGGCATGGCGGTAATCTCGCCTGTCACTGCGATCCAACCAATCAGCGGTGGAAAGGCTCCGGCTCCTCCGCCAATCACGATGTTCTGCGGTGTGCGCGGCTTCAACCACATGGTGTAAATCACCGCATAATAGACAATCGATATCGCCAATATCCCCGCTGCGAGCCAGCCAATGGCGAGCCCCATCAACACCAAAGATACAGCCGACAAGGCCAAGCCAAACCCAAGCGCATCATCGCGCCGCATCCGGCCTGCAGGAAGGGGCCGTGCCTGAGTGCGCTTCATCCCTGCATCAATGTCGGCTTCCCACCACTGATTGAGCGCCGCTGCCCCGCCTGCCCCAAGGGAAATCGCCAGAATTGCGCTAAACCCAAGGATCGGGTTGATAGTGCCGGGAGCGGCCAGCATGCCGCAAAGCCCCGTAAAAATAACCAGGGTCATGACGCGCGGCTTGGTCAGCGCAAAGAAATCGCGCCAATCTGCTGGCAGTGTCTGCGTGGTCGAGCGCGCTGTCATATTCTGCCTTTGGAGCCTTAACCCTCATTCCCTCAAATGCCCGATTGGCAGATGAGATCAGGAAGCTTGCGGCCTAAAATCCTCTTTGCTCAAATCCTTGTGGCCAAGAACCCTGTAGAAAGAGGCGCACTTTCCAGCGCGCCTCCCCCCTTATACATCTAAATCGGCCCGCCGCGCCCACAGAAAAGCGGCCCGTGAGCTAACTATTCCTGCTCAAGCAGGCGCAGCATCGCCCTGACGGTGATCGTGGTAATCTTGATGATCCTTGATCACTGGCAGAGTTTCAAACTGGTGGAACGGCGGCGGGCTAGACAAGGTCCACTCCAATGTCGTGGCACCCTCACCCCATGGGTTCGCCTCTGCCTTTTTGCCAAACATAAAGGCGTAAGCGATGTTCACAAAGAACAGCACCATGGAAAGCGACATAATGGCATAGCCCAATGTGCTGATCTCATTCCAATAGGTGAAGCTTGCGTTGAAGTCTGGGATCCGGCGCGGCATCCCTTGCATCCCCAAGAAGTGCTGCGGGAAGAAGATCACATTCACGCCAATGAAGAAGCCCCAGAAATGCAAGTGCGAAAGAAGCTCTGAGTGCATCTTGCCGCTCATCTTCGGGAACCAGTAATAGAAGGCCGCGAAGAGCGAGAAGACCGCACCCATCGAAAGCACATAGTGGAAGTGTGCCACCACATAATAGGTGTCATGCAGATTGTCGTCGATACCGCCATTGGCAAGCA
>CAZTFZ010000231.1:0-3251 GCA_964613105.1 uncultured Porphyrobacter sp.
CAGCCAGATAGCGGGCTTGATAAGGTCTATATCGTGCTCAACACCACTGGCAGGCTCGATCAGAAATGCGGAAAGAGAAACCCCCAGGATTGCGACAGCCCTCCCAATCAGCCAATGCCTTTGCCCGGCCAACACGCCGATTGGTCCGTGCCCGGCCTTGCTATTCGAACGCTCAGCATCCTCATCAATCAGGTCGAAACCTTATCGATTGATCGGGCTGTTAGCCTAGAGCGCGAAGGGTTCGACAAGCCGTACCTTGTTCGCATCGAGGAAGGCCCTCTTGCTGATTTTCGAACCTCGCTTGAAAACGCGCCGCAATATGGCGCTCTAACATGCGATCAATGGAGCGAGATCGACAGTTTGGCTGACCCTGCCCCGATTGAATTTCACCCCAATTACATGCGCTGCTTGATCAAATTTGGCTATGCCTTGGGCAAAGGCACAGCTTGGGATGATCGCCCACCGGAGGAGGATTAGAACCGCAGTGCAGACAGCACGGCAGCAGCGCCGTCTACATATGGAGTGTTTTGCCATAGGCCGACAAAACGCTCTCATGCATCATCTCTGACAGCGTAGGATGCGGGAACACTGTCTGCATCAGCTCTGCCTCGGTCGTTTCTAGCTGTTTGCCGACAGTATAGCCTTGGATCAGCTCTGTGACCTCTGCACCGACCATATGCGCCCCCAAAAGCTCGCCTGTTGCAGCATCAAAAACGGTTTTGATGAAGCCTTCTGCCTCCCCCAAAGCAATCGCTTTGCCATTGCCGATGAAGGGGAAATTGCCGACTTTGACGGTATAACCTGCATCCTTAGCAGCCTGTTCAGTAAAGCCGACGCTGGCAACTTGCGGATGGCAATAGGTGCATCCTGGAATATTGTTGCGGTCAAGCGGATGAGGATGAACGTCTTTATTGCCCAGCTCTTGCGCAATCGCCTCTGCTGCGGTCACGCCTTCATGGCTGGCCTTATGCGCAAGCCATGGCCCCGGTGTGCAATCACCAATCGCCCAAAGCCCTTTTGATTTGGTCCGCCCATAGGGATCAATCTGGATAAAGCCGCGGTCAAGCTCTGCCAGCTTCTCCACGCCAATATTCTCGGTATTGGGCTGAATGCCAATCGCGACAATGACATGGCTGAAATCATGGACTGCGCTTTTGCCTTTAGCGTCCTTGATCGTCGCTTTAACGCCGCTCGCGCTGGTCTTAATACCCTCGACCCCAGCACCAGTTTGAATATTGATGCCTTGCTTAGTCAGCGATTTTTCAAGGAATGCAGAGACTTCTGCATCTTCCACAGGAACAATCCGGTCGAGCATTTCAATAACGGTCACATCTGCGCCCATATCATTGTAAAAGCTTGCAAACTCGATCCCGATTGCACCCGACCCAATCACCAAGAGCTTGGTTGGCATTTCGCTTGGCGTCATAGCCGCACGGTAAGTCCAAATGCGATTTCCATCAGCTGGGGCAAAGGGCAAGTCACGCGCACGCGCACCAGTCGCCACAATCACGTGCTTGGCGCTGAGTTTCTCCTCGCCCTTGTCGCTTTTCACCGTCAGAGAGGTCGGACCGGTTAGCGTCCCCTCGCCCATGTGAACAGTGATCTTATTCTTCTTCATCAGATGCGTAACGCCCTGATTGAGCTGTTTTGCGACCCCGCGAGACCGCTTCACCACAGCATCCAAATCCGCCTCAATCGCGCCAGCAACCGACAGACCATAATCCTTGGCATTCTGCATATAGTGCAGGATTTCGCCCGAACGCAGCAGCGCCTTAGTGGGAATGCACCCCCAATTGAGGCAAATCCCGCCAAGATTCTCGCGCTCTACAATGGCGGTTTTCAAACCCAATTGCGCGCAGCGGATTGCAGAAACATAGCCGCCCGGCCCTGAGCCCAGAACGATTACATCATAAGAAGTGTCAGCCATTAGTCATTGTCCTTGGGGAGAGGAGGAAGAGTGACCGCATGGGCGCGCGGTCTGTCGTTTGTATCGAGCACTACAAATTTGAATGTGCCAGCGGCGACTTTGGTGGTGGCCTCACCATTGCGCGCACGGCCAATAGCCTCTGCTGCAATCGTGAGGGAGGTTTTGCCCGCTGCGATACACTCGCCATAGACGGACAACTCATCACCAACGTCCATTGCGCCGGGAAAAGTAAAGTCGCTCGCATGAACGACCACGGCCTTGCCTTGGCCCAAGCGGCTAGCAAGCGAGCCTGCGCCCAGCGCCATTTGCGCCATCAGCCAACCGCCAAACACTCCACCATAAGGGTTGGTGTCAGCAGGCATGGCGGTTGCGCGAATAAGGGGATCGCGGGTTTCAGACATTGGACTTAGACCAAAAGCCCCATCGGGTTCTCGCAAAGCTGCTGGAGACTTTCCATCAATTGCGCACCATCTGCGCCATCAATCGCACGATGATCAAAACTGCCAGTCACGCTCATAACGGTCGCCACAGCGAGAGCGCCATCGACCACATGAGGCCTCTGCTCGCCAGCGCCAACCGCCAAGATCATACCCTGCGGCGGATTGATGACAGCATCGAATTGCTTTGTCCCAAACATGCCAAGGTTCGACAAGGATGCAGTCCCGCCCTGATAGTCTTGCGGCTGCAATTTGCCTTCGCGCGCTTTGCCAGCGAGCTCTTTCATCTCGCCGCTAATTTGGGCCAAGCCCTTGCGTCCAGCGTCGCGGATGATCGGAGTAATAAGACCCGAAGGCGCAGCCACCGCGACCGAAATATCTTCGCGCGTATATTGGTGGAGAACATCGCCTTGGAAGCTGACATTGCACTTGGGCACTCGTTGCAGAGCGCGCGCAAGCGCTTTGATAAGCAGATCATTGACCGACAGCTTGACGCCATCAGCCTCCAAAGAGGCGTTCAGCTCCTTGCGCAATTTAAGCAGCGGATCGAGCCGGATGTCGACGGTCAGATAGATATGCGGAACGGTTTGCTTCGCCTCGGTCAGGCGACGGGCGATAACCTTGCGCACATTGTTGAGCTTCTGCTCTTCGAAAGGCGCATCGCCATCTTGCGCTGGGGGAGCAGCAGACGCAGGTGCAGGCGTGCTCGAACTTGCCGCTGGTGCAGATGCTGTCGCGGCAGGTGCGGCGGCGCCAGCTTCAGCGTTCTCTACGTCGGCCTTCACAATCCGGCCATTCGGGCCGCTGCCCGTGATTGTAGCCAAGTCGATACCCTTGGCCTCGGCAATACGCTTAGCCAAAGGCGATGCTGCGATCCGCGCTCCATT
>CAZTFZ010000232.1:0-3249 GCA_964613105.1 uncultured Porphyrobacter sp.
GCAGAAAACGATGCTGACGAACCCGGCATTCCAACAATGAGCTTTGGCACTTGGGGTTTTGACACTCAATATCTGTCAGACAGCATTGCGCCGGGCGATGACTTTTTCGGCTATGCCAATCAGAAATGGCTCGATGACAACCCGCTGCCTGCGGAATTTGGCCGTTTTGGTGCCTTCAATCTTCTGCGCGAGAAATCGACCAATGACGTAAAGGCACTGGTTGACGAGCTCGTCGCTAAGGATCCGAGCAGTCTAACCGTGAATGAGCAGCGCATCGTTGCGGTTCACAATGCTTATCTTGACGAAGCCGCGATTGAAGCTGCGGGCCTTAGCCCAGCGCGCGACCATCTGAACCAAATCATTGCCGTCCAATCACTGGAAGAGCTGGGCATGGTCTGGGCCGCGCCCGGATTTTCCAGCCCCTTTGGCGGCTTTGTGAATGTCGATGCGAAACAACCCGACCGCTATGTCGCATATCTGTTTAATGGCGGGCTTGGACTGCCAGACCGCGATTACTACCTCGACACCAGCGAGAAGGGTATTGGGATTCAGGAAAAATATCGCGAATATCTCACCTTCCTGATGGGCGAGGCGGGTTACGCAGATCCGGCCAATGCTGCTGCTGCTGTCTATGCCTTTGAAGCCAAAATCGCGAGCGAGGTTTCATGGGATCGCGCTGTGCGCCGCAATCGCGATTTGACCTATAATGCGCTGTCTAAAGACGAGCTTGCAGCGATGGCTGGCGATGTTCCTGTCGCAGCGATGATTGATGCGCTGGGCATGGGCAGCTCGCCGCATTTTGTGGTTGGCACTATCCCGCCCAGCGATGAGCGGGCTGAGGAATTGGGCCTTTCGGCTGAGGTGCGCTCCAAGATTGGCAGCGGCATGCCCGGCATGCTCAAGCTAGTGAACGAAACGCCGCTTGCGACCTTGCAAGCGTGGACGATCAAAGAGTTTCTCTCGAGCCGTGCTTCTGTCTTGCCCAGCCGTTTTGACGAGGCTCGGTTCGAATTTTACGGCAAGACCCTGCGCGGTACGCCTCAGCAGCGCCCACGTTGGAAGCGAGCGATTGCTGCCACAGAAGACGCTCTGGGCGAGCTCGTCGGTATCTCTTATGTAGAGCGCTATTTCCCGACCGAGAATAAGGCTGCGATGGATGAGCTGGTGGCCAATTTGCGGCTGGCTATGGCGGAATCGATCGAAGAGATTACTTGGATGAGCGCGCCGACCAAGGTCGAAGCCGTGGCCAAGCTCGATAGTTTTGACCCCAAGATCGGCTATCGCGATAATCTGGAAACCTATGATGATTTGGTCATCAGCGCGGATAATCCTTTGGCCAATCAAATCGCTGCTGAGCAATGGCAATTGGCGGATAATGTCAGCAAGCTGGGCGGCCCGATTGACCGGACCGAATGGTTCATGCTGCCGCAGACGGTGAATGCCTATTACAATCCAACCAAGAACGAGATCGTCTTTCCTGCCGCGATTTTGCAGCAGCCCTTTTTCGGGATCAATGCCGACCCAGCGATCAATTACGGCGCGATTGGCGGGGTGATCGGGCATGAGATTGGACATGGCTTTGACGACCAAGGCTCCAAATCCGATGGCACGGGGCTTTTGCGCAATTGGTGGAGCGATGAAGACCGGGCCGCATTTGATAAGCTGGGCGATGCTTTGGTGGCGCAATATAACGCTTTTTGCCCGCTTGATGATGGGGAAACCTGCGTCAATGGGCGGCTGACTTTGGGCGAGAATATTGGCGATTTGGGCGGGCTTAGCCTTGCCTATAGGGCCTATAAGATCGCCACAAAGGGCCAAGAGGTGCCAGTGATCGATGGCCTGACAGGCGATCAGCGCTTTTTCCTCGCTTGGGCGCAAGTCTGGCGTTCCGCTCAGCGTGAGGACAATGCGCGCCAGCGTCTGCGTACCGATTCTCACAGCCCTGAAAAGTTCCGCACCAATGGCGTGGTTCGCAATATGGACGCTTGGTACGAGGCTTTTGGTATCACGCCCGATCACGCGATGTATTTGGCTCCTGAGGACCGCGTTAGCATTTGGTGATCAGCCTGTTCGCGGCAGGCATTCGAGACAGCAAAACGGTTGACTTGGCATCGCAAAATGCCAAGGCGAAGAGGCTATGACCTTCCTACAAATGCTGATCCTTGCCATTGTGCAGGGTGTTACCGAATTTCTGCCGATTTCATCCTCGGGCCATTTGATCCTCGTGCCGATATTCACTGGCACGGCCGACCAAGGTCCGATGATCGATATTGCGGTCCATATCGGCTCTTTGCTGGCGATCATGGTCTATTTCTTCAAGGATGTAGCAGGGCTGGCGCGCGGCGGCTTTGCGAGCGTTGGCATTGGCAAGGCACCGGCTGAACGCAAATTGTTCTGGTGGATTGTCCTTGGCACGATACCAGCGGTAATTGCGGGCCTGTCGATCAAAACTGGCCTTTTGAACCCAGTGTTCGAAGGCGTGTTTGGCCTCGATTTGGTCGATGATGATCTGATGGCAAGTCTGCGATTTACCGATCTCATTGCGGTGAATTTGATTGTTTACGGCATTCTTTTGGGCCTCGCTGATCACTTTGGCGGCTCGCACAAACGCTTTGAAGATATGACTTGGCGTGATGGCCTGATCGTTGGTTTGGCGCAGGCCTTGGCGCTGATCCCGGGCACAAGCCGCTCTGGCGTCACCATGACTGCAGCGCGCGTCTTGGGGTATGGCCGGTTTGAGGCAGCGCGTTTCTCTTTCCTCTTGTCGATCCCAGCGGTGGCGGGCGCAGGTGTGCTGATTATCCCGGATTTGCTGGAGGCTGATGGCGATTTGCTGATGGAAGCGCTGATCACTGGCGGGCTCACATTTGTGGCGGCCTTTGCGACGATGGCGTTCTTGATGAACTTCCTCAAAAAGGCCTCGATGATGGTCTTTGTGGTCTATCGGATCGCCATGGGTCTTGCATTGCTGTGGTTCTTTTAAACTGAGCGAACAAGCGAGCCAATAAAGCCGGAGCGGCAAGAGAGTGAGTTATGGGACGATTGAAACGCAAAGCCTATGATGCGCTGATGGAGCCGCTCGAAGAAGAGCTGGTGAGCATGGCGCGCTGGGCCAAAACGACCGGCCAGCGGATCGTCGTCATTTTCGAGGGACGCGACACGGCGGGCAAAGGCGGGGCCATTCGCGCGGTCGGGGGCCGGCTGAACCCGCGCCAATGCCGCACGGTTGCTTTGTCAAAGCCGAGCGAG
>CAZTFZ010000233.1:0-3245 GCA_964613105.1 uncultured Porphyrobacter sp.
TAGCCCTTTTTCTTCGCCTCGGCCTTTTTCTTACGCATTGTTTCGTGAAAGCGGTCGGCCCAGCCCGGTTTCATCAGCTGTTCTCCGCGAACCATCCGCAATTCGCCATCGGCAACATCGCGCGTAACCGCGCTGCCAGCAGCAACAATCGCATCCTTGCCGATAGATACAGGCGCAATCAGCGACGAGTTAGAGCCGATAAAAGCTCGCTCACCAATCCGCGTGGTGTATTTGAAATAGCCATCATAATTGCAAGTGATCGTGCCAGCGCCAATATTGGCCCCTGCCCCGACCTCTGCATCGCCGAGATATGTTAAATGGCTGGCCTTTGCGCCCTCGCCCAAAGTGGCCTTTTTCATCTCGACAAAATTGCCAATAAAAGCCTCTTTTTCGAGCACTGCGCCGGGCCTTAGCCGGGCAAAGGGGCCAACCTGCGATGCCTCGCCAAGGGTCGCGCCTTCGATATGGCTAAAGCTCTTGATATGAGCGCCATCGGCTACGCTGACACCGGGGCCAAAGACCACGTTCGGCTCAATCGTAACGTCGCGGCCAAGCTTCGTGTCATGGCTGAAATAGACGGTCTCGGGCGCTTTTAGCGTTACGCCATCAGCCATCGCTTCTTGCCGCCGTGCATCCTGCCAAAGCGCTTCTGCGCTTGCCAGCTCTGCGCGGCTGTTGATGCCCATCACCTCAAATTCGGTATCCGCGGTCACAACCGCGCAAATATCGCCATCGCCAATCGCAATATTGACGATATCAGGCAGGTAATATTCGGCTTGCGCATTGTCATTATCGACCCGTGCGAGCAGGCCGAACAGGTCAGAGGCCCGCGCTGCCATCAGTCCAGAATTGCAAAGCGTACAGGTGCGTTCATCCGCGCTTGCATCCTTAAACTCGACCATCTTGCTTATGCTGCCAGCCTTATCGGCAATCACGCGGCCATAAGCCAAAGCGTCATCGGGCTCAAAACCCAGCACCACGACCTTGGGACTGTCCCCCTCGTGAAGGCGTCTTAGCATTGCGGCCATTGTGCTGGCTTTCACAAAAGGCACATCGCCATACATGATCAGCACATCGCCGGTAAAGCCGCTCAAAGCGCCCTCTGCCTGCTGCACCGCATGGCCTGTGCCCAATTGCGGCTCTTGCAAACAGGTTTGCGCGGTGTCGCCCAGCGCCTCTTCCAGCTGCTCTCGGCCAGCGCCCACCACCACGACTTTGCGCTGCGGGGCAAGGCTGTCGAGCGAGGCCATCAAATGCATCAGCATCGGACGACCAGCGACAGGGTGAAGCACCTTATGCGTGTCGGATTTCATTCTCGTGCCCTTGCCAGCGGCAAGAACGATGGCGGCGAATTCGCCCGGAACAGTGTCCGGCACTATGTTTGTGTCAGTCATGGGATAGCTCTTTGCCACCAAATAGTTGCAGAATGAAGGACGATCCTGCACTGAATGCAGCCTATGACCGATTTTCCTTTTAGCGCTGTCGGTTTCGACCTTGATGGAACGCTGCTCGACACGTTTCAAGATCTGGGCGCGGCGGTTAATCATGCGCTGCAATTGGGCGGTTTTAGCGAAGTCTCGGTCGAGACCTCAAAGGATTTGATTGGCGGCGGGGCCAAGATCATGCTTGCCCAAGCTGTCGAGGCGCAAGGCGGCATTGACGGCGGGCTAGAGGGCGATGCGTTTCGCGGCCTCTATAAGCAAATGCTGACCTATTATTCAGAGCATAATGCTGTCTATACAAAGCCTTACCCTTTTGCTCGCGAGGTCGTGGCAGAGCTGGCCGCGCAGGGCGTCAAAATGGTGGTCGTGACCAATAAGTTTGAAGAATTTGCGCGCAATATCCTGACCCAGCTCGACTTTTTAGAGCCCTTTGAAACGGTAATTGGTGGCAATTCGCTCGGGCGAGGAACAGATGGCAAGTTCATCGCTAAGCCTGCGCCCGACCCGATCCATAAGGCGCGGGAGGTTTGCGGCGGCGGCTCTTTCGCTTTTGTCGGCGATTCCAGCTATGATGTGAAGGCTGCGAGCGCTGCCCAAGTGCCAGTGATTGTGGCAGGCTATGGCTATTGCGATGGCGACCCGCACGAATTGGGCGGAAATGGCGTGATCGATTCGCTGGATCAGCTGATTGAGGCTCTAAAAGCGCTCTAACTGGTCCAAATTTCCGTAACGGCAGGCCGAAGCAAAACGCTACGGCATAGCGATTTGCGCAATCATGCGGTTGCAAGAGCCAAAAGAAACTGTCAGGCAGCGCGCTAGAGACAGCTTTACCAAGACGTAAAGCTGAAGATTTCATACCATACGAGAGGAGTTCGCTATGAGCATCGATTTTAAGGATAAGGTCGCAATCGTCACAGGCGCAGGCGGCGGATTGGGCCGCGAATACGCGCTTGAGCTGGGTCGCCGCGGCGCGAAGGTTGTCGTCAATGATTTGGGCGGCTCACGCGATGGCACTGGCACATCCGATATGGCCGCAGAAGTTGTCGCCGAGATCGAAAAGAACGGCGGCGAGGCTATCGCCAATGGCGCATCGGTCACTGAATATGATCAGATGGAAAAGATGGTTGCCGACGCAAAGCAGAAATGGGGCGGCGTTCATGTCCTCATCAACAATGCCGGCGTTTTGCGCGATAAGACTTTCGCCAAGATGACCCCTCAGGACTTTGCCTTTGTGCTTGATGTCCACCTCAACGGTTCAGCCTATGCCACCAAGGCTTGCTGGGAAACCTTCCGCGAGCAGGCCTATGGCCGCGTGCTGATGACCGCCAGCTCAACCGGCCTGTTCGGCAATTTTGGCCAAGCCAATTACGGCGCTGCAAAGCTGGGCCTTGCTGGTCTTACCAAGACGCTCCAGCTGGAAGGCGCGAAATACAACATTCGCTGCAATTCATTGTCGCCAATTGCTGGCACGAGAATGACCGAAGACCTCTTCCCAGAAGAAGCCTTTAAGCTGTTTGACCCGGTAAACGTGGTTCCGGCAGCTTTGTTCTTGGTCAGCGAAGATGCCCCAACCAACGCCATCGTTGGCGCAGGCGGCGGCGGCTATCACTCTTCATGGACAGTCATGAATGACGCTGTGTGGCTCCCTGATGGCCAGCGCACGGTTGAAGGCTTCGCAGAGAATTGGGACAAGATTTCCGACTTCTCAAACCTTGTCGCCCCGCAATCGGGCAGCGAGCAGTCGGGCGCAATCCTGAAAGCCATGCAAAAGGTGACGGGCACAGGCCCCAGCAGCGCGCGCGG
>CAZTFZ010000234.1:0-3242 GCA_964613105.1 uncultured Porphyrobacter sp.
AGGGCTGTGACCGCGACCGTGAAGATCGGCAAGAGCCACAATCCTCGCCTGCCCAGCACAGCCACTAGAGCCGCCACAGCGACGTAGAAATGCATCTCTACGCATAGGCTCCATAGGTGCTCGCCGCCCGCCATCAGCTCTGCTGGAGGTAGGTTAGACGTAAATAGGAAGTTTGCCATTGCCGTTTTGGTAGAGGCATCTGTTACCAGCACCAATAGTGCCATCGCCGCCCATGCGAGCGGCAGAATGCGGAAAATTCGCCTTATCAAAAAGGGCACAATCCGCTGATCTTTCAGCAGCAAACGCGTGATGAGAAAGCCTGATAGGGTGAAAAACAGCGCCATTCCCGCAGCCCCAAACATACCATTGGCTTGAAGAATGCGCGGGATTGGCATCCAGTGGGCAATGAGCACAAAAATGATGCTGACAGCGCGCCAACCATCAAGAACGGCGATATGGCTTGAAGCATGGGCAGCCGCTGCCGCAGTGGCAGTTTCAGAAGGCAGCGCAGTGCCAGATGTGTTGCTTGTGCTCATCTTATTTACCCCCCTCTTATGACCCATTGCCGCGACATAAGCGCGCGTCGTTCACCCAAATAAACCAAGCAGAGGCTCTGCAGCAGCAGGATAGGCAAATTCAGCCTCAATCTTGCGCCTACCAGCTTTTGCCATGGCTTTGCGAAGCGCCTTATCGCTGGAAAGTCTTGCCAAAGCCTTTTCAAGGTCCGCCCAATGACCTGGATCAAACATCAGTCCCGTCTCGCCCTCGACGATCAATTCAGGAATTCCTGCGACGCGGCTGGCGATGGCAGGCACGTTCAATGCCAGCGCTTCCATCAGCACAATCGGCAGACCTTCCATAAAACTTGGCAGTACCAATATGTCGGCAGCAGCAATCGCTTTGAGCGTGCTTAGCTCATCAAGACGCCCGGCAAATTCAACCTTTGCCTCAAGCCCCAAATCTTGCACAAGCTGGCGGATCATTGCCTCTTGCGGGCCATCGCCAACCAATGTGAGGTGCAGATCATGCCCAGCGCTAAGCAAATTGTTGAGCGCTTGCAGCAATCCTGCATGGCCTTTTTCGGGCGAAAGACGGCCAACGCAAATCAGCCTTGTCGGGCCGTGCTTATTGTGCGTTTTGGAGCCGGTGGCGGCTGCGTCCGGCAGCTCTTCAAGGTCAATCGCGCAGCGCACCAAATGCAGACGCGGCCAAATTTCGGGCGGAACAATGCGCATCGCTTGCGCCCTGCCAAAATGTGAAACACAAGCGGCAAATTGCGCCTGATGCAGCTTTTCGCCAAGCAAATTGCCCGCAGGATAGTCAAATTCCGAGATACCATGCAGCGTCAGGCTCCACGGAATATCGAGATAGGTCTTGGCTAAAAGGCCGACATTGGCCGCCGGATTGGCAAAGTGATTGTGCAAATGGCGCACATTGTCGCGCTTCAATTGGCGAGCGAGAATGATCGCTTCGACGAAGTAAAACAGCGCCCAGACAAACGCTTTTAGGCCCGGCACGCGGTGACGCAAAGCAAGCGCCAGCGTCTTAAAAAAACGGATCGGATGGCTGAAAAGCGCTGCCAATTGATCGGCGATAATGCCGACAACACCGCGCTCAAGAACGAAGAAGGTTTCCTTGGCCGCATCGCTCTCTAGCGGATTGTCGAGCGCATAACGCGGGCTGCGCACCGAATAGGTCGCAATATTGGCCCCGCTTGCTCGCAGGCTAGCAATCTCGCGGCGAATAAACGTATGGCTTGGCGAGGGGTACTCGCTGGTCAAATATGCAATTGGTGCAGGTGAAGATGTTTGCGGCGCGGTCATTTATACTCAACCGTTCCGCCAGTTTGGCCGCGCAGTGCACGTAAAACGAAGCGCGAAATTCCCAGCATTTCAGCATATTTGCCAACCACTGACAGCATCGCGCCAAACACATCGCCGCGCATCGCGCCGCGCACAAATTGCGCCAAGGCTGCCGCTGGCCAAATCGCGATAAGGGCAGGGTGCAAGACTGCTGCAAGGACAATTGCTAAGAGTGGTATCAGCAAGGCCCACATGACCGCTCTACGGATTTGCACAGCGTATAGCCCATTGCCAGTGCTGCGCGTTGCTCGCCATGCTTGGGCATAGCCAAGTCCGCTGCGCACTGCCCTGTTCCACCATTGGTCGAACCGGTGCATATCGGCGTCATGCACGGTCATATCCGCATCCATCCGCATGATCCGCCAATTGGCTGTCCGTAATCGGCTGCAAAGCTCAGGCTCTTCGCCTGCGATCATCGCTGGGTTGAAACCGCCAACCGCGCGATAGGCAGAGCAGCGGAAGATTGCATCACCGCCGCAGGCCTCTGCCTCGCCAACGGGAGAGTTCCACTCGATATCAATCAAGCGATTGTAATGAGAGGCTTCGGGGAAGCGTTCTTTGCGCCGACCGCAAACGACCGCGAAATCGGGATTGTCGTCGAGGAATGCGAGGGCTTTTGCGGGCCAGTCTTCCACCGTCTCGCAATCGCCATCAACGAACATCACATAATCGATGTCTGGCGCGGCCCGCTCTAGCTCTGCAAAGCCTTCTGCGCGCGCTCTGGCAGCGGTGAAGGGCTTGGCCATATCCAGCGCGAGCACATTGGCGCCCAAGGCTTTTGCAGCGTCCTGGCTGCCGTCAGTTGAGGCGGAATCGACATAGACCACTGGCAGGCTATGCGCGCGCAAGGATGTGAGGCAGCGCACCAAGCGATCACCCTCATTGCGGCCAATGGCAATCACACCGAGTTGCGCTTTCTTGCTGGATTGGACGTTACCCTGTGACACGAAGCAGCCCCCTCAATTCCCACCATTCAGCTATGCTTGGCACAAGGCCGAGCCACCCGAGCAAGGTCTTTGCACATAGTGCCGCAGTGATCATCACCGCTATCAAGGCTAGATCATCGCGAAACTTCACAAAGCCTTCGCCGCGCGCTGATGGCACAAGAGTAACCCAGCGGCCAATTTCCGCCGATACCAGCACGCCCAATGCGGTTAGCAAATCGCCATAGGCAATCGCCAGCGGCAGACCGATGCACAAGATCAAGAACTTCACCAAATTGGCCCTGGCGCCCGGTTGCGGACGGCTGCAACCCATCAGCATGGAATCGGCAAAGCTCGACAATATCCCGAACCACACCGAGATCATCAAAATCGGGATAATGAATGCGCCAGCGTGATAACGCTCGTCATAGGCCAGCAGAATGAACTGATCAGAGGC
>CAZTFZ010000235.1:0-1851 GCA_964613105.1 uncultured Porphyrobacter sp.
GCGCTTTTCTATGGCTATGCAGGCTATGCCCACATCGCCAACCCCGACGTGTTCATGGCAATCATGCCCGCATGGGTTCCTGCGCCGCAAGCTGTGGTCTTGTGGACCGGCATTGCCGAAATCCTCGGCGCAATTGCGATTGCTCAGCCCTTTTCAGCGCGGCTGATGAAGGCTGGCGCGATTGGTTTAGCGCTTTATGCTGTCTGTGTGTTTCCTGCCAATATCTACCACTTTATGCTCGATTTAGAGCGGGCAGATGGCGGTGCAGGTCTCGCCTATCATATACCGCGCATGTTTGCGCAGCCCTTGATTATCTGGTTGTCCTTATGGACAGGCGGCGTGACCAATTGGCCGTTTTTGCGCCGCCTGCCCTAAAGGATTAAGCGATCAAGCCCCTAGGTAAGGTGCTTGGAAACCGCTGCAGTCATCTTGAACATAGAGATCTGGTCTTTGCCGATCACTGCGCCAAGCTTCGCATCAGGATTGATCTGACGCTTGTCTTTTGAGTCCTGCAGGTTGTTGCCCTTGATGTATTCCCAAATCTTTGAAGTTACTTGAGCGCGGGTCAATGGACCCTTGCCGATAACATTCTCGAGATCTGAAGAGAGCGTCACAGGTTTCTGTAGTGCGTTTGTTTTGCCAGCCATGGTATTTTCCTTTCCTAGTCAGGCTTACGTCGTATTATGAGCGCCAAGCATGGCCCTCGGTGGTATTATGAGCGCCGCAGAAGCGCTCGGTCGTCTCAAAGCGCCTGTTACAGCGCCTATATTCAGCCGAGATAGGGTATGCCCCCAGATGAAGCATAGCCCAGATGGAAGCATAAAAAGCTATGCGTCCCCCTCAGCCCAATCCCAATTATCCGGCCTCATCATCCGGGTCCCACTCTTCCACTTCATGCCCCTCAAACCGAGCGGACATGACGGCGCAGGCAATAACGCTGCCCTCAATCGCTTTCATCAGCTCGTCATAAGAGGCACCGGGCATGGTCGTTAGCGGCAAATCCACGGCGAACAATTGAAAGGCATAGTGATGCTCCTCGCCAAGCGGAGGATCGGGCAGCAGCCATTCGGAATTGCCTTTGCCATTTTTACCCGTGCGCGGCGGCGCTTCGCCTTCCAGCAATTTCCCGCGTTGCGGGGCAAGGCCCCAAACGAGCCAGTGAAGCTGCGGCTTAGCAGAGGTTTCGTTCAGGTCCTGCGCGATCAGGATAAGCTCTTGCGCGTTTGCTGGCGGCGCGGTCCATTCAAAGGGCGGCGCAACCGCATCCTCCTCGCAAGCGGTAAAGCTGGGGTCGAGCTCTGCGCCATTGTCAAAAGCCGGGCTGGTCAAAGCAAAGCCTGATTTGCCCAACAGCTTCTCTGAGGCAAGGCTCGCAGCAGCAAGCGAGCCAGCGCCTTTTGCGCCATTGAGGGCTGCGGTCAGCCACGCTGTGTCTGCGCTGCTCATGCTGGGCCACGCTTAGGGCTGCGGGTAGAAGTGTGTGTTTCAAACATTGCCTAAATCATGCTCGCCTAAACCGGCTTGTGCCATGCCCCCTCGGCAAAATTGCGACGTTTTCCACCGAATGAAGGGTGAATTGCCCCCAAAATGCGTCTTTTTGCGCCCTCAAGAGGTCTTCAAGACTGCCTTTACCCACTTTAACACCGCGCAGAAATGCAGTTTCTGATGAATTTCAATGGGCTGGATTCATCGCTCAGCGCGGGTTAAGCTGCGCAAATAGAAGAATAGGGTTTGCTCTGCTTGCTGGGCTTGGCGCTCAATTTGCGCCTTTGAGAACCTTGCAAGGATAGAGACACGGGTCACTGGAGATTTCTAAATATGGCATTCGCTCGCGCAAGCTTGTCTGGCGTT
>CAZTFZ010000235.1:1951-3231 GCA_964613105.1 uncultured Porphyrobacter sp.
GGAACGGGCACGACGACCGCCTCTGCCGGTTGCAGCCTGCCCGAACGCCAAGCTTTTGTTCTCGATGTGCTTGAGGATGTCTATCTCTTCCCTGATTTGCTCGACACCAGCGTTAACCCAGCCAATTTCACTACGGTTCAAGCCTATATCGACGCTCTGGTCGCCCCAGCCCGCGCGCAATCACGCGATGTTGGCTTTACCTTCATCACATCCATTGCCGAGGAAAACGAGCTGATTGCAACGGGTTCAAATGCAGGCTTTGGCTTTCGGATCGCATTTGACGACCAGAACCGCGCCTTCATCCTAGAGGCGTTTGAAAATGCACCTGCTTTCCCAGCTGGGATCGACAGGGGCAGCGAATTGCTGGCGGTTGAAGGTCAAACAGTGGCCTCGCTGGTTGGTGAAGGCGGCACAGGCGCGGTCATCGATGCCTTTGGCCCAACCGAGGCAGGCGTCACGCGCGAACTCACCTTTACAGATAGCGCAGGCGCCAGCGTGACGGCCAATATCACCAAGGCTGAGTTTTCACTCGATCCGATCTCAGACAGATATGGCGTTGAAATCCTCAATGATGGAACAGAGGACGTGGGCTACATCAATTTGCGCACCTTCATTGTACGCGACGCTGGACCGCAATTGATTGCTGCCTTTGGCCAATTGCAAGCCGCAGGCATTGATAAGGTCATTCTCGACTTTCGCTATAATGGCGGCGGCTTGGTTTCCGTGGCCGAGCTAATGGGCGATTTGATGGGCGGAGGCCGCACTGGCCAAGTCTTCAGCAACACCGTTTTCAGCCCCGCCCGCTCGCAATTCAACAGCACGCGCAATTTCATCAGCGAAGCCAATGCATTGGGCATCACCAAGCTGGCCGTTATTGGAACCAGCGGCACTGCTTCTGCAAGCGAGCTGGTGACCAACAGCTTCATTCCTTATTTGGGCGCTGATCTGGCGCTGATCGGCTCCAACACATCCGGCAAACCTGTCGGGCAAGAGGCCTTTGACCGCTCGGCCTGCGACGATCGATTGCGCGCGGTCAGCTTCCAGACCACCAATGCCGACAATGAGGGCGAATATTTCACTGGCCTTGCTGGCGTCGTCGATATGACCTGCACTGCCGAGGATGATTTCACCAATCCTCTGGGCGATCCAGCCGAAGCCTCGATCAGCGTTGCGCTCGATTTCCTTGCGGGCCGGTCTTGCACCCCGATTGCGACGGGCCAAGAGCGGACCGTGCAATCAGCGGGCAATAGGCTTGAGCTGCTTCAGCCGAGCCAGCCGAC
>CAZTFZ010000236.1:0-3224 GCA_964613105.1 uncultured Porphyrobacter sp.
TCTGGTTTCTTTTCGTCAGCCATATCTTAAAACTCCAGCCCGCCTTCACGAGCGGCGTCAGCCAGCGCTTTTACGCGGCCATGAAACAGGAACCCGCCGCGATCGAACACAACGGTGGTTACGCCAGCCTTTTTGGCAGCGCTTGCGATGTCTTTGCCGACCTTGGTCGCAGCGTCCATATTGGCGCCCGATGCCTTTTCGCCCAATGTCGAAGCAGCAGCGACGGTGCGCCCATCTGCATCATTGATGATCTGAGCGTAAATGTGGCGGCCCGTGCGGTGCACAGACAAACGCGGCTTGTCACCAGCACGCTTGCGCAATGCGGTGCGCACACGGCGGCGGCGGCGTTCAAAGAGAGATAGTTTTGCCATCTTACTTCTTCTTCCCTTCCTTGCGGAAGACATATTCGCCCTGGTACTTAATGCCCTTGCCTTTGTAAGGCTCAGGCTTGCGCCAGCGACGGATCTCTGCGGCGAGCTGGCCAACGGACTGCTTGTCCATGCCGCTCACAATAACGGTGGTTTGGTCGGGGCATTTCACCTCAATACCTTCGGGCACATCGATATCCACATCATGGCTATAGCCAAGTTGCAGCTTCAATTTCTTGCCCTGTGCTGATGCACGGTAACCAACACCGGTGATTTCAAGGGTCTTCGAAAAGCCCTCGGTCACGCCCTCTACCAAGTTCGACACCAAAGTGCGCTGCATGCCCCAAAAGGACCGAGCGGTTTTGGTATCATTGGCAGGCTTGACCGAAATCTCACCATCTTCGATTTTGTATTCGATGAGGTCGGACAGGCCCAATGTCAAAGTGCCCTTGGGCCCTTTCACGTTCAGGACTTTGCCGTCGATCTTGGCCTCTACCCCGCTAGGGATGGCGACCGGCTTTTTGCCAATGCGGCTCATCAGTACACCTCCGCCAGCACTTCGCCGCCGACGTTTCCGCTGCGCGCTTCATTATCTGAAAGCACACCCTTGGGCGTCGAGACGATGGTGATGCCAAGGCCATTGCGCACGCTAGGCAGTTCTTGCGAACCGGAATAGACGCGGCGGCCAGGCTTAGAGACACGGCTGACATGCTTGATCGCAGGTTCGCCTTCGAAATATTTCAGTTCAATCCGCAAAGCTTTGTGCTTGCCGGTTTCATCCTCGGAATAGCCACGGATGTAGCCTTCGCGTTGGAGAACTTCGAGCACATTGGCGCGCAGCTTAGAAGCAGGGCTCAATACAGAGTCCTTCTTAGCCTGCTGGCCGTTGCGGATACGGGTGAGCATATCACCCAAGGGATCGGTCATAGCCATCAATCAGATCCTCACCAGCTTGACTTTGTGACGCCGGGAATCATGCCGCGATTGGCAAGATTACGCAGCTCAATCCGGTTCAAGCCGAACTTGCGATAATAGCCGCGTGGGCGACCAGTGGTAGCGCAGCGATTACGCACGCGCGTTGGATTAGCATTGCGGGGCAATTCAGCCATTTTCAGCCGCGCCATCAAACGCTCGGTTTCGTCGAGCGATTTGTCATTAGCAACAGCCTTCAGCGCCTCATATTTAGCCGCATATTGCTTTACGAGCTTCTTGCGACGCTCATTCTTATTAATCGAACTCAGTTTCGCCATTGGACTTAAGTTCCCTATCCTTACGGCTTACGCCGCTGCCTTATCTGAACCCTGAGCAGAAGCGTCTTCTTCTACCGGGAATGGGAAACCGAACAGACGCAAAAGCTCGCGCGATTCGTCATCGGTCTTCGCCGTTGTGGTGATGATAATGTCCATCCCGCGAACCTGATCAATCTTGTCATAGCTGATCTCGGGAAAGACGATTTGTTCCTTGAGGCCCATGGCGTAATTGCCACGACCATCGAAGCTTTTGGGGTTGAGCCCGCGGAAATCTCGGATCCGAGGCATAGCCACGGTGACCAAGCGATCGACGAATTCAAACATCCGCTCACGGCGCAAAGTCACTTTGCAACCAATGGGCATGCCTTCGCGCAGCTTAAACTGAGCGATCGATTTCTTAGCGAGAGTGATGACCGGCTTTTGACCAGCAATCAGCGCCATTTCTTCAGCAGCCGTCTGAACTTTTTTCTTGTCCTGACTGGCTTCGCCAACACCCATATTGAGCGTGATCTTCTCGATCTTAGGCACGGCCATCGCATTGGTATATCCGAACTTCTCAGTCATCGCCTTAGCGATTTCTGCCTCGTAACGGGCCTTCATGCGGGGGGTATAATCAGCCATCAATCGTCTCCCCAGATTTGACTGCAACGCGAACGCGCTTGCCGCCTTTTTCTTCGATACGAACGCGGGTTGGCTTGCCATCCTTAGGATCGGCGAGCGCCACTTTCGACAGGTGCATCGGTGCTGGGAAGCGGTCGATGCCACCTTGCGGATTTTCTTGGCTCGGCTTGCGGTGACGGGCTGCAACATTGATGCCGCCAACGACCACTTTGCCATCCTTAGGGATGACTTTTTCTACCGTGCCGCTGCGGCCCTTATCCTTGCCGGACAAGACAACCACAGTGTCACCTTTTTTGATCTTTGCAGAAGACATATCAGATAACCTCCGGCGCGAGCGAGATGATCTTCATAAAGCCGCGTGCGCGCAATTCGCGAACCACGGGGCCAAAGATACGAGTGCCCAAAGGCTCCTCGGTCTTATTGACCAGAACAGCGGCATTGCTGTCGAAGCGAATGACACTGCCGTCTGCACGGCGAACATCTTTGCGCGTGCGAACGATGACAGCGCGATGGACATCGCCCTTCTTCACCTTTGCGCGCGGCTGGGCTTCCTTAACGGAAACCACGATCACATCCCCGACACTCGCAGTACGACGCTTAGACCCGCCCAGCACTTTAATGCACTGAACACGCTTTGCGCCGCTGTTATCCGCGACATCGAGATTGGACTGCATCTGGATCATAGATCCGGTTCCTTCTCATTCGGCTTGCCGAGACTTTGCGCTTTCCCTTGTTTGGGAAGGCCCTTGCGCCCGGTAGTTCCACGTTCAATTCGCCTTAGGCTTAGACCACCCTTGGCAATTCATTCATTTGCAATCGCTTTGGCTCAGCTGGTGCTGGCTGCGGCTGCTTCCACTTCAAGATCGGCTGCCACTGCTTGCGTTCCGCCGGCAGTCACTCGATCCTTAACAACCCAAGTTTTGGTCTTGGAAATTGGCTTTGTCTCTTCGATCCGAACGGTATCGCCGAGGCCATATTCGTTCTT
>CAZTFZ010000237.1:0-3179 GCA_964613105.1 uncultured Porphyrobacter sp.
AGCACATAGCTTTTCGGCTTGGTAGAGGCGCTGTCGGCGTAGAATGTGCCCGCCTTTTCCCACGCGCTTTGCCAGCGCCCATCGACCGTTTTGGGATCGAAACTTCTATCAGATTGCGTATCGCTCATGGCATCCAGTGTTAAGCGCTTGGCGCGATATTGAAAGCAAGATCGCGATTAAACACCGCTCTCAATTGCGGGATTTCCCCAATTGAGGCTGCAAAACTGGCCGGGGAAGTCTAAATTTAGCTAGAGAGAGTTTGGCGGCGCAATTCGCGCGCCTTGGTGAGGATGATATCCTCAAGCTTTTGCACCGTCGCTGCTTGCACTGGCGCCTCTACCCAGCCGCCACCTTGTGCAACTTGGCGGCTTGCCGCGACGCGCAGCGCATCTGCTCGCAAATCGGTATCGAGAATGCTGACGGTCATCTTGACCCGCTCGCCCGGATTGCTGGGGTTGGAATACCAGTCGGTCACGATGACACCGCCTGCGCTATCGGCTTGCAAAAGCGGAGCAAAGCTGACCGTTTCAAGCGAAGCACGCCATAAAAAGCTGTTCACACCAATCGTGTTCACTTGCGCAGAAGCCAATTCGCCGGGATTGCGGTCATTGCTGCTGCACGCACCCAAGGCTGCAACCGCAGCAAGCCCCAGAACGGCGCGAGGAAGAGAGCGAGAGATGGGCGATGAAGAGGTCATTCTAAGTCCTATTGATGTGCTGCGATCAGTCTATAGACGGTTGCGTGCTTGGCACAAGCTTGCGCAGTTCAAAACTGACAGCCCAAAAGCCGGTACAGACGATGTCAAGCGAACGCAGCTTGTTGCGCATTGCGCTTAACAATCAGCTGAACGCTCGCGCTTCTGTGCCGAGAGAGCCACACAACGCGAAGGAATCGAGCTATCGGACCAGACGCTTATTGTCAGCGCGCCGTTTGCGTAGTTAGATCAAAATGTATCGATTCGCGGATTAGGCTCGATTTCATGCGCCGTTCATTGAAAACGGCGTTAGAAGAGCACAGAGAGAATCGCTTATGTTCATCCGCGCCTCTTTAGGGGCGTAAATTGAACCGCAATTGAGGAGCAGGCACCAGTGCCCAAGGCAAAGCCAGAACAGAGCAAATCGCGCTTTCTTCGCGCTGTGCTTGCTGCTGGCTGTCTCACAGTGGCTCTTCCCTCGACCGTTTTGGCGATCGAAGCGGCAGTCATCGACAGCGCAGATACGGAAAGCGAGCAGCTTTTCCAATTCACGCCTGCCAAGCTCGATCTGTCTTTGGTGCAAGAAGTGGCAGCCAATCTTGGCTCGGACGCTTTGCGCTTCACCCCTGCTGCTCGGCCCAATCGGCCTGAGCGCACGGTTACAATGGCAGTGCGGGTCGATGACAAGACTGCTCTTGCAATGTCAGTACGCAGTGCTGGCGCAATTGCGGGCGCGAACCCAGCTCTTGGCGCATCATCGCCC
Organism: uncultured Porphyrobacter sp.; assembly: GCA_964613105.1. Taxonomy (GTDB): domain Bacteria; phylum Pseudomonadota; class Alphaproteobacteria; order Sphingomonadales; family Sphingomonadaceae; genus Erythrobacter. Next base: position 1,458 of record CAZTFZ010000237.1, read on the forward strand.
ACCAGCATTGCAGCATCGATTGCCCCCACTCGCTATGATTTGGGCATTGCGCGTGGTTATCAAGGCTTCGCTGCTCCAGCGCCCAAAGCATTGGCCTTGCCAAGCGGCATTCGCGACATCTCCATGCCTGATCTCTCCGAATTTGGCGCGGATGAGAAAGCGGAAGATAGCAAGCCAAGCCGGTTCCAGACACGCATCGCGCTTGAGAATGAGCGCACCACTGGGAGCTCTCTGCGCACAGCAGAAGGCGCAGGCGTGCGCAGTGTCGATGTTGGCGGCTCTTTCCGTGTCGCAGGCAATCTGAATGTGACCGCAGGTGTGCGTCTTGCGCAAGAGCGCGACCGTCTCGACCCGCTGACCGATGGCATTGAAGACAGCCAAGCGGTCTATGTTGGAACGCAATTTAAGTTCTAAGCGCCAGTTAAGCTGCGCATAGCGGCTCCATTGGGGCGGCCTGATTTTTTCGCCCTTTCCCAATTTCTCGAACACTTCCATGGCTTGGCAGCGCAATTCGCTTGTCGAGCGCCTCGGGCTGCGGCAAGGTCATCTTGAGAGAGACGAAACCACACTCGGAGCTCGAAAATTGGACCAAAAAATTGCTGTAGTCACAGGCGGAACGCGCGGTATCGGCCGCGCCATCTGCGAGAGCCTTCGCGATAATGGAATGACCGTGGTCGCCAATTACGCTGGCAATGCCCAAAAAGCGCAAAGCTTTACCGATGAAACGGGTATTCCCGCTTATCAATTCGATGTTGGCGTCCATGAGGATGCGCTGGCAGGTTGCGCCAAAATCGCAGACGACATCGGCCCAATTGATGTCCTCGTTAACAATGCCGGTATTACCCGCGATGGCACTCTTATGAAGATGAGCTATGCCGATTGGGACGATGTTATGCGGGTCAATCTGGGCGGCTGCTTCAATATGGCAAAGGCCTGTTTTGAGGGGATGAAAACCCGCAAATTTGGCCGTATCGTCAACATTGGCTCGATCAATGGGCAGGCCGGCCAATATGGCCAAGTCAATTATGCCGCGGCAAAATCGGGTATTCACGGCTTCACCAAGGCTTTGGCGCAAGAGGGGGCTCGCTTTGGCATAACCGTCAACGCCATTGCGCCGGGCTATATCGACACCGATATGGTCGCCGCGGTGCCTGAGCCAGTGCTCGAAAAGATTGTCGCCAAGATCCCTGTGGGCCGATTGGGCCATGCCGATGAGATCGCGCGTGCAGTGAATTTTCTATGCAGCGAAGATGCCGCGTTCGTCACAGGCTCAACCATGAGCGTGAATGGCGGGCAGCACATGTATTAAAGGCGCAAGGCTTGTGGCATCCGGCGAAACCAAACTCACCGAAGCAGAAATCAGCGCGGTCATTGAAATGGCGCTGTCTGACCATGTGAGCTTTGCCGATATAGAGCGCGAATATGGCCTGTCAGACGGCGAGGTCAAAGCGCTCATGCGCTCGCAGCTAAAACCCTCCAGCTATCGCACTTGGCGCAAACGCGTGCGCAGCTTTGGCGACCGGCGTGAGCATTACAAATGACTGCTGAAACAGGCGTTAGCTCTGAGACAGGCCCAAACCCTGAAACAAACAAGACCGCACCCTTTCACCCGCCAGTGAAGCGCTCGATACAGATTGCGGGGCACAAGACTTCGATCAGTTTGGAGCCTGTGTTTTGGGATATGCTGGTGGCGCAAGCAAAGGCGTTAGACCTGCCGATCAA
>CAZTFZ010000238.1:0-3155 GCA_964613105.1 uncultured Porphyrobacter sp.
GGCAAGCTTGCTCCTATCGTGGCGAGCGGTGCTGGCGAAGAGCTGGTCAACAGCTGGGTCAAAATCGGCGCAGACAATATCATCACCGCTATCGTCCCGCATTGCGAGATGGGGCAGGGGGTGCATTCCGTGCTCGCACAAATGCTGGCCGACGAGCTCGACGCCGATTGGGCCAATGTGCGCGTTATGCAAGCGCCCACTGATGGCAATTACATTGTGTCCGACACGGCGCGGATGTTTGCAGCACCGTTCACTCTCAATGCTGCTGACTGGATTGAGCCGACTTATGATGGCCTCTTCACGCAAATCGGCAGACTGGCTGATGTGCTGATTACAGGCGGCAGTTCTTCGATCCGCTCGACCGGTCAATATCAGATGCGGATCGCTGGCGCTGCGGCGCGGGTTATGCTGAAAGAGGCAGCGGCCAAGGCATGGGATGTGCCAGCTGACGAGATTACCACGCAAGACAGCACTTTGACCCATGCAGGCTCTGGCAAAACGGCGCTCTATGCTGAATTTGCCGCTGCAGCAGCTGAGCAATCCATGCCCAGCTCTCCCACTTTGAAGACGCCCGATGCCTATCGCCTCATGGGCAAGAGCATTCCCCGCAGCGATATTCCGGCCAAGGTCAATGGCACTGCGCAATTTGGCATTGATGCTGAGCCTGGTGGCGCACAATTGGCCTATGCTGCAATCCGCCGGCCCCTTGTTGCAGGCACGCAAATCCTATCAATGGATGCGAGCGACGCGCAGACCATGCCCGGCGTGCAGCAAGTGCTCAATATGGGTGATTTTGCAGCGATCGTCGCTGACAGCTATTGGCAGGCTCAGCAGGCCTTGGCTTTGCTCAAAACCGAATTCACGGAACCTGAAAGCGATATTCTGAGCACTGCCGATCAATTTGCCCGCTTCACCGCTGCGCTCGATGATGCAGGCGATACTGGCGGCGATGAAGCGGCGAGCAAGGGCGATGCTGCGGCGGCTTTTGAGGAAGGCGCGGTCCAATTAGAGGCTGAGTATAAAGTGCCTTATCTCGCCCATGCTCCGATGGAGCCGATCAATTGCACGGCTCATGTGACAGATGGCAAATGCGACATTTGGACCAGCACGCAGGTTCCTTTGATGGCGCGCAGCGCGGCGGCAGAAGCAATCGGGCTGAGCGCTGATGACATCACCGTGCATCACCCCTTTTTGGGAGGAGCTTTTGGCCGTAGATTGTCGAGCGAATATGTTCCCATGGCGGCGCGGATCGCCAAGGCAACAGGCTATCCAGTGAAGATGATCTGGTCTCGCGAGGAAGACACGCAAAAGTCGAATTATCGCCCTGCCGACATTGTCCGGTTCAAGGGCGCTCTTAATAAGGATGGAGCGCTCGCCAGCTACGCCAGCCTGTTTACCCAGCGTCATGATCCGGCAGAGGCCAGCGTGCCGTCAATGTACGATATTCCCAATACGCAGGTGCGCGTAGCAGAGTCTGAATTGCATCTGCCCTTTGCTGCTTGGCGTTCGGTCGATCACTCGCAGCACGGCTTTTTCACAGAGAGCTTTATCGACGAGGCGGCTCATGCGGCTGGCGCTGATCCTTTGGCGTTTCGAAAGTCTATGCTGGGCAAATCACCGCGCCACATGGCGGTGTTGAGCAAGGTTGCAGAGATGAGCGGCTGGGGCGCAGATGGCGGCTCGGAAACGACCAAAGGTGTGGCCATAGTCGAATCCTTTGGCACTGTCGTCGCTCAAGTCGCAGAAGTGGATATGAGCAAAGGCAGCCCCCGCGTTACCAAGGTTTGGGCGGCATGCGACGCTGGCTATGTGATGAACCCCGATGGCTTCCGCAATCAGATCGAGGGCGGGATTGTTTTCGCACTCAGCGCTGCCCTGTATGGCGAACTTGATCTTGCCGATGGCGCTGTCGTGCAAAGCAATTTCCACGATTACAAAATGGTCCGCATCAATGAATGCCCCGATATTGAGGTGGCCCTTATCAATAGCGGTGACGTGCCAATTGGCGGAGCGGGGGAGCCGGGTGTTCCGCCATTGGCGCCTGCTGTGACCAACGCCATTTTCGCAAGCACGGGCAAGCGCTTGCGCGAATTGCCCATTGCTAAGCAATTTGCATAAAGAGAGAGAATGAACACGATGGCATTGCGTGAAATATTGGCTCTTGGAATTGGTTCTGCAATGCTGGTGTCTTGCGGTTCGAGCGAACAGCCACCGGTTGAGCAGATCGTCGTGAAAGAACCCGGCGCAGCTGATCCGAGCAATAGCGCGAGTGGCGCAGCTGAGGCAGGCGCTGAGGCAGGCGCTGATCTCATCGCTGCAGGCAAGGCGGCCTTTGCGGTTTGTTCTGCTTGCCATGCGGTTGAGGCAGGCGAGCGAAGCGCCATCGGCCCTAATCTTTACGGCATTGTTGGCCGAGTGGCAGGCTCTGTAGAAGGCTATAGCTATTCAGCCGCAATGGCAGGCTCTGGCCTTACTTGGGATGCAGCTGAGCTTGATGCATTCATCGCCAACCCAAGCGCCAAAGTGCCCGGCACTAGCATGTCAGCAGGCGCGGTTAGCGATCCGGAACGAAGGGCCGCAATCATCGCTTACCTCACTAGTCTTGCTCCTGAATAGACCGGCGCGGCAGATCAGGTGGATTTAGCGCAAGTTTTCGGCTTTCTCGCTGCTTGCGAAACGCGCGGCCAAAACTGCGTGCTTGTGACAATTTGCGCTGTGGAGGGCTCCTCCATGCGCAATCCGGGGACGCATATGGGCGTGTGCGAGGATGGCAGCTTTGCCGGTTCCTTGTCGGGCGGTTGTATAGAGAATGCAGTCGTTGCAGAGGCACTGGCAGCGCTGAAAGATAACGCGCCGCGATTGGTGCGCTTTGGCGCTGGCTCGCCTTTTTTGGACATTATATTGCCATGCGGAGGCGCGCTCGATGTGCATTTCCAGCCGCTTAGTAAAGGCTCATTTATAAGCGATTGCATGACGGCCTTGGGGTCTCGCAAACCCTTCACCATCGCGCTTGTCGATACAGGATTGACCTGCCGTGATGGCTGGCAAACGGCATCTTTTAACAAGGCGGATGACAGCTTTGCTTTTGGTCATTGGCCCGTGCCCCGTTTGGTGATCCTTGGCCATGGGGCAAGCGTTGCGGCCTTGGCCAACCT
>CAZTFZ010000239.1:0-3140 GCA_964613105.1 uncultured Porphyrobacter sp.
ACCGCAATCGCTCCGTGACAATGCTTATACTTATTGCCCGAGCCACATGGGCATAGCGCATTGCGGCTGATCTCCATATCGGCATAGGGGTTGTCCGTATTGGAACCGCCCGGCCCCGACGCTGCACGCGGGCTGCCTGCGAGCGAGCCGAACAGTTCGGGCCGCTCAGAGGAACCATCGCCATCATCGGAATTATCAAGCCCTGTTAGCGGGTCGATATGGCCGGTGAGGAAATCAGGCAGGCCTGCCAGCACTTCTTCTGGCACAGGCGCAGGCGCAGTCTCGGCAATTTCAAGCCGCACAAGCTCGCCCGTCACATCTTCGCGCAGAGTGTCGAGCATGCGTTCAAACAGGCCAAATGCCTCTTGCTTATACTCATTGATCGGTTGCTTTTGCGCATGAGCACGCAGCCAGACAACCTGACGCAAAGCATCAAGCGTCGCGAGGTGTTCTTTCCAATGGAAATCGAGCTTTTGCAGCAGCAAGCTCTTTTCAAAGAAACGCCAGCGCTGCGGATCAATCTCGCTGGTTTTCTTTGCCATCACCGCGTCAGCCTCGGTCCGAATGCGCTCTTCGATCAGCTCTGGGTCGAGCTGGTCCTCGCTCATCCAATCGTCAATCGGCGGGGTAAGGCCTAGGATTTCCTCAGTGCGCTCCTTCAGCCCTGCGATATCCCACTGCTCTGGATAAGAGCCAGCTGGGCAGGCATCAGACACAAGCGCATTGATCGCGTCATGGCGCATATCGAGCACCACATCATCAACCGTCTCGCTGTCCATAATCTCAGCGCGCTGCTCGTAAATGACCTTGCGCTGATCGTTCATCACATCATCATATTGGACGACCTGTTTGCGCGTTTCATAATTGCGCGCTTCAACCTTTTTCTGCGCTGTCTCAATCGCTTTGGACAGCCATTTAGAACCGATCGCCTCGCCATCTTCGAGGTTTGAATTCATCATTTTGGAAAACAGCGTATCGGGGCCAAAAATGCGCAGCAAATCGTCTTCTAAGCACAGGTAAAAGCGCGAGAGGCCCGGATCACCCTGACGGCCAGAACGACCACGCAATTGGTTATCAATCCGGCGGCTCTCATGACGCTCTGTGCCCAGAACGAACAATCCGCCCGCCTCCAGCACTTTCTGCTTTTCTGTCTCGATTTCAGCCTTGAGCGAGGCCAAAGCCGCCTCTTTCTCGGGGCCCTCTTCCATCTCGCCCAGTTCTTGCTCGGTGCGGAACTCCAAATTGCCGCCAAGCTGAATATCCGTGCCGCGGCCCGCCATATTGGTGGCAATGGTCACCGCGCCCAAACGGCCAGCCTGCGCCACAATATAGGCTTCGCGCTCATGCTGGCGAGCGTTCAAAACCTCGTGTTTTACACCCTCTTTATCGAGGAAGCTGCTGAGCAATTCAGATTTCTCAATCGATACTGTGCCGACCAAAACCGGCTGCCCGATTTCGTTTTGCTCGCAAATAGCCTTGGCAATCGCTTCAAACTTGTCGTTGATCGTTTTGAAGAACTGATCTTCCTCATCGATCCGCGAAACGGGTTTATTGGTTGGGATTTCAGCCACGTTGAGCTTGTAGATGTCCCAAAACTCCGAGGCTTCTGTCGCCGCTGTGCCGGTCATGCCAGCAAGTTTTGGATACATGCGGAAATAGTTTTGGAAGGTGATCGAGGCCATGGTCTGGTTTTCCGGCTCAATCGGAACGCCTTCCTTGGCCTCTGCCGCTTGGTGCAGGCCATTGGACCAACGCCGCCCATCCATCATCCGGCCAGTAAACTCGTCGATGATGATGACCTTATCATCCTTCACGATATAGCTGATGTCGCGCTTGAACATGATGTTCGCTTTGAGCGCTTGGTCGAGGTGATGGACAACTTGGGTGTTTTCTACGTCGTAGAGATTGTCCGTTTCGAGCAAGCCTGCATCGCGCAATTTCTGCTCAATCGCATCGGTGCCTTCTTCGGTCCAAGTGATGTTCTTGGTCTTTTCATCAGCCTCATACCATTCCGGATCGAGGTCTTTGACGATGGCATCAACCGCTACATAAAGATCGGACTTATCTTCTGTTGGGCCAGAGATAATCAGCGGGGTCCGCGCTTCGTCGATAAGGATCGAATCCACCTCGTCGACGATTGCAAAGTTAAACGGACGCTGCACCATTTGCGCGCGTTCGTGCTTCATATTGTCGCGCAGATAATCAAAGCCGAATTCGTTATTCGTGCCGTAAGTAATGTCGGAGTTATAGGCTTCACGGCGAGCAAATTCATCGAGGTTGGGCACGATAACGCCTACGCTCAGCCCCATAAAGCGGTAAATCTGCCCCATCCAATTGGAATCGCGGCTAGCAAGGTAGTCATTGACCGTGACGACATGGACGCCCTTGCCCTCAATCGCGTTGAGATAGGTCGCGAGCGTCGCCACAAGCGTCTTACCCTCGCCCGTGCGCATTTCGGCAATCTCGCCGCGATGGAGCACAATGCCGCCTACCATTTGCGTATCGAAATGCCGCATGCCGAGCACTCGAACAGAGGCTTCGCGCACCGTTGCAAAGGCTTCGGGCAGGATATCGTCGAGCGTTTTGCCCTCGGCGAGCATCCCGCGAAACTTGTCAGTCTGCGCCGACAATTCAGCGTCAGACAGCGCCTTGATTTGATCTTCGAGCGCTTCGACTTGAGCAACAATCTTGCTCATGGAGCGCACATAACGGTCGTTGGATGACCCAAACAAGGTCTTCATTACAGCTTGAAACATGGTGGAATAGCCCTTTGCGGGATGGCATTTTATGAAATGGAATACGCGCTTATGTCAGCGCTAAATGACTTTAAAAACAGCTGCTTATGCAGATCTTCTAAAGCGTTCTATTCGAAAGAAATATCGCTACCGAGCTGAACAGTCGGCAGGAAAATCGCGAGGCTGCTGCCTCCCTCGCATGGCTCAATAGGGCGAGTGCCCAAACGCGCTGTCCGCTTTTCCTGGCGCTGAGCACAATTTAGCCGGGCGCTGGGCGAGCTTTGCTTGGCTTCGGCCGCCATTTGCGCGCCAAGCGCTTGCACAGCATTGGCCTGCGCAGGGGCAGACACGGCGGCAAGACCGGATAAAAGCGCAAAGCAGGCGAGCAAACGAGTAAGCATGGTC
>CAZTFZ010000240.1:0-3131 GCA_964613105.1 uncultured Porphyrobacter sp.
GCCAATTGGCTAGCCCAAGGGCCATCGTCGAAGTCGATAGTCGCGACAGGTCCGCTCCACCCTCTATTGCCGTGATACCGAACGAGGCCAGCGCGCAGAGCTTTGCGAGCGGCGTCTTGCAATTCAACATCAAGCGAGGTTCTGACCCACAAGCCTCCAGCATAGACGCTGGTTTCGCTATCCTCGGCAGTTTCGCCAAATTCTTCGATCAGCTGACGGCGCACTTCCTCTAGGAAATAGCCAGCATCTGCTGAACGAGTGGCGCGCTGCGTTTCAAGACCCAGTGGCATGTTTTTGGCAGCAGAAGCGGCGCTTGCCGTGATGAAATCATTGGCCAGCATCTGATCAAGCACAAAATTGCGACGATCAAGCGCACTTTGCTCATTCTTTGAACGGCCATAGCGCTCCGGCGCTTTGGGAAGGATTGCTAGAAATGCGATCTGGTGAAGGTCGAGCTCGCCCACATCCTTGTTGAAATAGGCGCGCGATGCTGCTTGCACGCCAAAGCTACGCCTGCCCAAGGGTATCTCATTGAGATAGAGAGTGAGGATTTCCTCCTTCTCCAAAACGCTTTCGATCCGGCGCGCAAGAACCATTTCCTTAAGCTTACGAGTGATCGAATATTCATCGCCCAAAAGCAGGTTTTTCGCCACTTGTTGAGTGATGGTCGAACCGCCAACAGCCCGCTCGCCCGAGCCAAGCTTGGTGACATAATCGAACACAGCATTGGCCGTGCCGGTCACATCAACCCCGCCGTGACTAAAGAAGGTTTTGTCCTCAGCCGATAAATAGGCCTCAACCAGAGGCTTTGGAAAATCGCTATATTGCAATTGGACGCGTCGCTCACGCGCATAAGAATGCACAATGTCGCCATCAATTCCGCGTACGACCGTTGGTAACGGCGTTTCATAGTCCACAAGGCCTGACGCATCGGGAAGACCGCGCACAAGAGCTGCCCAAAGCAAAATCAGCAAGGCGACAATAACCAAGAGGCCAATGGCCAACAGGCCAAAGCGAGTGCGATTGCTCCATTTCTCGCGCAACCAGCCCACAAGGCCAGAGGCATTGCGCTTTATACGGTAACGGAATTGATCGATTGTCGAAGTGTCAGCCACGTTAAAATCCTATGATCGGCGAAGCGCCTTAGCATGGCCCTAAGCGCTTTTGCTAGCCTGCAAAGCTCTGTCTATACTCCAAGGCCGCTCAGGGCGGTGAATTGGGCACCGCTGCCCCATCCACTGCCCCATCCACTGGGCCGCCCACTGGGCCGCCTATTGGCTCATCAAGTGCATCAGAATTGCGAGCGAAATAGATTTCAATCGCACGCGCTAGGCTTTGCGCAAAACTGGCCCTGCCTTCCGCAGAAGCCAGCCTTTGGGCTTCATCGGCATTGGTAATGAAGCCGCTTTCGAACAGAACTGAAGGAACATCAGGCGAGCGCAGAACTCGCAAAGCAGCGGATCGTTGCGCTTCAGGATGGAACTTTAGCGTGCCCCTTCCCTCGCGCTCAATCAGTCGGGCAAATTCGCGCGATAGCTCTTGCGTGCGGGTTTGTGACAATTCGACCAAAATCGTGCTCACCACGTCATTATCGGTCGCAAAAGACTGGCCATTGATGCGATCCGCTTCATTGACGGTTTTGGCAAAGCGCGAGGCGGCTTCGCTAGAGGCTTCGTTGGACAGCGTGTAAATGCTAGCGCCAACAACTTCAGCCGCCTCTCCAGCAGAATCGGCATGAATAGAGATGAACAAATCAGCCTCTAAGCGGCGAGCGATGCCATAGCGCTCTTCATGCAAAAGGTAGCGATCATCGTCCCGTGTCAGCGCCACCCTAGCAAAACCCTGCTCGACCAATTCATCGCGCAGCGCCTTTGCCAATCCCAAAACCAGCGTCTTTTCCTGCACACCTTCGGCAGAAGCGCCGGGGTCTTTCCCGCCATGGCCCGGATCGATGACAACCAAAGGCAGAGTGAACCCGTCAGCGCTATCCCCAGTTTTCTGCGAGCCAGCTATTTCGGGTAGGGCCAAATCGCCCGCTTTGGGAAGAGTGATCCTGGCCTCTCCAGTGGGGCCAGCGAAGGGCCCAGCAAGCTGATAGCCAAGCACTATCAGCGCCAGCAAAACTGCGAGCGGTGAAAGCACGATTACAAGAAGCGAATAACGCATGGCCATTGCGAGGAAGCGTTAACGGCATTGAAGGTGCGCGCGCAATAAGGTTGCTGAACGATACCCACGGTGCTATCGCTGGTTTATCGAAGGAATGAAGTCCTTCTTATGCGATATTTTGTCCGTCTTGGGCACGAAACGCACTTAAAAAATGACTTCTTCTCGGTAGCTTACAGGGCTGCAAGCTTATCCGCTGCCCTCTTAAAGGTTGATGCAAGTATGAGCCGTTCCTCCCCTAAGCTCCAGGCGCAGGTTTTTCCTCGCGCTACGGCAGCGATGGGCCGGATTGCGTCACAGCGACGCGCGCTCAAGCAAGCAGACACGGAATTACGTTTGTTCCGGCAAGGCTGGACCAGACGTCCCACTCACATTTGCCCTGGCAGGCTTTCTGCCGGCAATCACTTATTAGCACGCAGCAGCCCAAGCAGAATTGCTCGGCGTGGCTGCGTCTGGAGAATTATACATGGCAACGCGCATGTTGATCGATGCGCGCCACTCGGAAGAAACCCGGGTGGCGGTGCTCAAAGGCAATCGAATTGATGAATTTGACTTTGAATCTGCTGAACACAAGCAAATCAAAGGCAATATCTATCTTGCTAAGGTAACCAGAGTAGAACCAAGCCTGCAGGCTGCATTCGTCGATTTCGGCGGCAACCGGCATGGCTTTTTGGCCTTTAGCGAAATTCACCCCGATTATTACCAGATCCCCAAAGAAGACCGCGAGGCTTTGCTGGCTGAGGAGGCTGAGGCCGCCGAAGAAGAAGCGCGTTTGCGCGACGAGGACGAGGATCGCGGCGAGCTTCCGGGCGAGGAATATGATGCAGAGGACGAAAGTTCTGGCGCCCTTGCAGAGGAAATAGCTGAAGACGGTCTGGAAGAGATCGACACCTCTGAAAAAGATCATGTCGCCACCATTGAAGAAGGCCATTTGGACGGCGAAGAACCGGCTGATGACGCTTCTGATG
>CAZTFZ010000241.1:0-3127 GCA_964613105.1 uncultured Porphyrobacter sp.
GGCAGGCCGGGCACTTGCATGCGTCCGCCCGCTAGCCCCAAATAGAGGCTGGCATAGCCGCGCCGCGAAGCAATCGGCCCTTGAGCAATCTCGACCGATTGCAGCTTAAGCCGCGAAGCAACATCGGTGTGCGGGGCAAGCCAACCGCGCCGCGAATAGAGCTGGTTTTCATCCAAAGCATGGCGTTCAAACCGCCACATAAACAGCGGGCGGGCGATCATCCCAATGGCAAAGACGATTGCGAGGCCCACAATCAGTGCCTCGTAACCACCGCCCAAAAACTCCCGCGAGAAGTAAATCAGCGTCGCCGTGACAATCGCCAGAGGGATCAGGAAAAACAGCGTCAAAAGCGCTGTATCCATGCGGTAATTCTCGCTTGCTCTTTGCCAATCGAGCCCTTCATGCGGCGGGGTAAAGCCTGCCTCAAGGGCAATGGGTTCCAATTCTTGCCAGCGAGCGAAAGGCGCAACCGAATGGCTCGAACCGCCCGCATCTTGAGCAAGGCTGACAAATTTAAGCCCGTGCCAACCAAACCGCCGACGAATGATCTTGGTCGAAAATTTGAGTGCTTGCACGCGGTGCGCAGGCATCACAACATCGGTGCGAGTGAACAGGCCGCGCTGCCGGCGGAAGCCCTTATCGGTGCGCTTTAGGGTAAAGCCCCAATCGCGCAAGATGGTGCGCACTAGCCCTGCCATCGTCCCGACAATTGCGACCGCCACCAAAGCGCTCACTATACCCAATATCTGCACCAAAGGCCCCAGCCCTGCGAGATACTCTCCGGGCCCTTCGAGATAGCTAAGCCAGCGGCGCGGGTCGCTAATTTCTGAAGGGAGAAACAGTTCCAATTGCTGTGCAGCGCCGGCCAAAACGGCCATCACCGTGAGTGAAAACTCAAAAATGCCAAAGGTTATGACGCGGCCAGAACTCATGGCAAACAAGGGCGGGCCAGCAAGGGAGGCGTCTTCTATCGCGACAGCACTTTCGAGGCCTTTTGCCGCCTCCAAACCCGCCTCGGCTTCGCTTTTGCGGGTCCGCACCAATTCGCGCAAACGCTCACCCTCAGCCTCGGTCAAATAGGCAAGCGCCAGCTCATCCTTACCGCCAGCGCCTGTCTCAAACTTGATCGAGGCAAGGCCGAACAAGCGAGGGAGCAATTTCTGCTCAATACTCACGTCTTGAATGCGCTCATAAGGGACAGAGCGGGCCGCTCTGCTGATAATGCCGCTTTCGATGCGAATATCGGTTTCGCCCACCCAATAGGTCAGCCGCCACCATGCAAGATAGGCAAATGCAAAACTCAAACCGACAAGCAGCAGAGCAAAGGGCGCAAGATAGCCAAAGAAGCGCCCCGTTTCCCCGCTGTTGAAAATGGAATATGCAGCGAAGCCCAAGGGCAAGGCCAATTGCCCCAGCATGGCGATGCCTTTTACGGCAAAGCTGCGCGGGTCGGTCCGCTCGCCCTTACCGATGGAGCCAGCCTCGCTCACACCGTGTCTCGCTTAATCGCCTCACGAATGGTTTCGCGCATGGCCAAAGCATCCTCATGCGCAAGGCCGGGCAAAAGCACTGATGCATTGTGACTGCCAGCAGTGTGCAGGGTCAGCGTCGCCAAATCATAGAACCGCTCAAGCGGGCCTTGATTGACATCAATATGCTGCACTCTGCCAAAGGGCACGACCGTATCGGACTTGAACAATATGCCGCGGACCACTTGCAAACGCTCGTCCGCCAGCCGGTATCCGCGCGCATGATAGCGGCGCAAAGGCACGCGCAAAACCAGCACCACGGCGATGATCAGCGTTGGCACAATCGCTACGCCGGGGAAAAGCGGCCCTGCCACTTCCACAACGAACCCTGCGATCACCAAAGGAACCGAGAGTATCAGCGCAGTGACGCGCATCAGCTTGACATAATTGGGATTGAGCGGGGTGAGTTGGTCTGCGTCCATGCCGCCTTACCTAGCTAACACACTTGCTCTTTTCAACTCGTGCTTTTCGAGCGGAAGGAGAATGGTGCCCAAGGCCCGTAAGAGCAGTGGCGTCGTTCGACTAAAAGGAGAATGGTGCCACGAGAGGGAATTGAACTCTCGACCTCGTCATTACCAATGACGCGCTCTACCACTGAGCTACCGCGGCACATATCCTAAAGCCTTTGCGCAAAGGCGCGAGGCCGTATGGGCGCGCGCTATTGGCCGAGGGATAAAGAATGTCAAGCCAAGCTTGAGCGCAAATGCATTTAACGGCAAGGCGTTTCAGATGAGTGAACACAAGCCCCCGAAGCCACTTCAGAAGCCAGCCGAAACCCGCGAGGAGCGGTTGGCGGCCAAATTGCGCGAAAATTTGCGACGCCGCAAAGCGCAGCAGCGCTCGCAGGGTACGGACCCGGCTACAGACGCTGACCCTGACAGCAATCCCGAATAGTCCCCTTTTCAAAATGATGGTTGGCAAAATAAGAGCAGGGCGGCTAATGCGCATTGCTCCTAAATTCTTTCCCACCCCGACTTTCAATTCACCGGAGCTTCCATGCCAAAACTAATCCTTGTTCGCCACGGCCAAAGCGAATGGAATCTGGCCAATCGCTTCACTGGTTGGTGGGATGTTGACCTGACTGAAAAGGGCGTTGCCGAAGCCACAGCCGCGGGCGAATTGCTGGCTGAAAAGGGCGTGTTGCCAACGGTCTGTTTCACAAGTTTTCAATCGCGAGCAATCAAGACGCTCAATCTCGCTTTGGAAGCATGCGGCCGCTTGTGGCTGCCCGTCACTAAGGATTGGCGCCTTAACGAGCGGCATTATGGCGGGCTAACCGGCCTCAATAAGCAAGAGACGCGCGACAAGCATGGCGACGAGCAAGTCCATATCTGGCGCCGCAGTTTTGATACGCCGCCGCCCGCTATCGAGGCTGGCAGCGCATTCGATCTCGCCGCTGACCCGCGCTATGCCGGTGTCCCTGTTCCCACTTCAGAGAGCCTGAAACTGACGATTGAGCGCGTACTGCCCTATTGGGAAAGCGATATTTTGCCGCAGCTTGTCAAAGGCGAAACGGTGATGATTTCGGCCCATGGCAACAGCTTGCGCGCTTTGGTGAAGCATCTTTCGGGCATTTCGGATGATGATATCACTGGTCT
>CAZTFZ010000242.1:0-3100 GCA_964613105.1 uncultured Porphyrobacter sp.
CTGCCTTGCTGACTGCTGACCCCAAAGCCAAGGTGTTCGCGACAAGGCATTTGGTGCGCGGATGGCGAAAAGGGGCGTTTGACCGCGACCTTGCGCAAAGCCTGTCGGTGCCAATGCCGGACCGTCCGGCATGGCCAGATGCGCTTGAGCTTAGACCAGCGAGCGCTATGCCAAGGCGCAGCAAGGGCGGCGGTGAAGGGCGCGGGCGGATCGCTTTGTGGCATGCTTTGGCGCATATCGAATTTGTCGCGATTGATTTGGCGCTTGATATTGTCGGGCGTTTCGGGGCGCAATTGGGCGCAGAATTTGTCGATGATTTCCTGTCAGTGGCCGCAGATGAAGCGATGCATTTCGCTCTGCTCGCTCGCAAGCTGGAGACGCTGGGCTCCTATTACACCGCTCTGCCCGCTCACGATGGGCTGTGGCAGGCGGCGAGCGATACTGCCCATGATGCAGCGGCCCGATTGGCGATTGTGCCGATGGTGTTGGAAGCACGCGGGCTGGACGTAACCCCTGCGACTTTGGAGCGAGTGCGAGCGCAGGGCGATGAAAATGGGGGGAAGATTCTTGCCCGCATACTTGACGACGAAATTCGTCATGTCGGCTTTGGGTCAAAGCATTTTGAGCGAATCGCTCTGGAAAAGCGCATAAACCCCCCAGAATTATGGCAAAAGCTGGTCAAGACGCACTTTGCAGGGCGCGTTAAGGGGCCGTTCAACGACTCAGCGCGCGAGTCTGCCGGTTTATCGCGAGACTACTATCTTGGTATTGCTTCATAAAGTTTTAGCCCAATAGTCAGGCTCAAGACAAAGCAACCCGGGTTTCGCGTTGCTAATGTATTGAGCCGAAAGAGCCGCGATCTAGCCCGCGGTAGAGAGATCGGTCGATGCAAATGAGAACGCCAAAATGGCGCTGCACAATTAAGATCGGTTCTCGCATGTATTCTGCGCTAAATGACGCGAAAGTGGTTTTTGAGACTGCCCTAGGGGGATCGGCCCGAAAAGCATCAGCATGTGTTGCTGGTGCTGTTGCCCTGATGGCGGCTCCTGCCATGGCTGAAGAGCGCGATAATGTCGCTGCTCCAGTCCAAGTGCAAGCATCTGACGCACAAACGCTTCAGGCTCCTGCTGATCAAACAGCGCTTGTTCCCACTGCAGAGCTGCCAGCTGCTGGTAATCCACTTGGTGGGGCAGCGCATGATCGCCAATTCCAACAGCTATTTGCAAGCTGGGAAGCGATTGAGACGGGCAAGCCTGCAGCAATAAGCGTTGCGGTTCCTGCGGGCATGCCGCTAGCCAATGCTCGCATGTCGAGCGGTTATGGCATGCGCAATCACCCAGTTTTGCGCCGCCGTGCGCGCCATCGCGGTATCGACTTGGCAGCGCCAACTGGCACGCCGGTCTATGCCACTGCTGATGGCGTCATTGGCCGCGCTGATTGGTTCTCTAGCTACGGTCTCTATGTGAAGATCGAGCATGGCGGAGAATTGGAAACGCGTTATGCTCATATGTCCCGCCTTGCGGTCAATGCTGGGCAGCGCGTCAAAAAGGGCGATATCATTGGCTATGTTGGCTCAACTGGCCGTTCAACCGGACCGCATCTTCATTATGAAGTGCGTGTTGATGGGCAAGACGTTGATCCAACCCCCTATATGAAAGGCCATGATGGCGCGGTCCAATATGCCAATGCGACTGGCGCGCATGACCATGACCATTCAGGTGCCCATTCAGGTGTTGGCGGCGCAGAATAAGCGCCTATTGACGCTGCGAAGCGGGGCCAAGCAATTGATTGGCTGCCCTAGCGTGTAAAGAACTCCATTTGCAGCCGTTTCATGCGCATTTGTCTTGGCGCGAACCGCTATCCTGGGTAAGTTTCTCGCCAAGTAAGAGAGTCGCCTCAAAGGTGTGACCTCGACGGGAGAGACTAAGCCGATGCATCCGATTACTCATGCGCAAACACGGCCCGACCATCCAGCGGTGATCGTTGCTGAAACAGGCGAGCAGCTCACTTATGCAGAGCTCGATTTTGAAGCGAACCGCTTTGCGCATTTGCTCCGCTCGCATGGTTTGAAACCAGACGATGCGTTTGGGGTTTTGCTGGAAAACAGGATCGAGTTTTTCCCTATCATCTGGGGCTCGCAGCGCATTGGCACGATGTTGGTGCCAATCTCTACTCGGCTAACAGCCCCTGAAATCAGCTATATATTGCAAGATAGCCAAGCGAAGGTGCTGATCACCTCGACCTATTTTGCGCCTGTCTTGGATGATATCCGGGCCGCGCTGCCCGATCTCACTATTCTCGTGATGGATGGAGATGGCGATGCAAATTACGCCAATGCTCTTTCTGCACAATCGGCAGAGGCTCCGGCGGATCAAACAGTCGGCATGACTATGCTTTACAGTTCCGGCACGACGGGCCGTCCTAAAGGCATCCGGCCAGCGCCACCAGAGGACACCGATCCGCAAGCGGTCGTTCCGTTCCTTGGTCTTGCTACAATGGGTGCAGGGATGCCAGCTGATGGCAGCATGGTCTATCTCTCACCAGCACCACTATATCATGCTGCGCCGATTGGATGGTGTTCTGCAGCGCAGCGTCTGGGGGGGACAGTGGTGATGATGCAGCGCTTTACTCCTGAAAGCGCTCTTGCAGCGATTGAGAAGTATAAGGTAACCGACAGCCAATGGGTGCCAACGCATTTTGTGCGCATGCTCAAATTGTCTCAAGAAGAGCGTACGAGATACGATCTGTCCTCGCATAAACGCGCTCTGCATGCCGCTGCGCCTTGCCCGGTTCCTGTGAAGCAGGAAATGATCGAGTGGTGGGGCCCGATTGTGAATGAATATTATGCTGGTTCCGAAAGCATCGGAATGACCATGATTCATTCGGAACAATGGCTTCAATATCCCGGCTCGGTCGGCAAAGCCATTCACGGCGTCTTGCACGTCTGCGGCCCCGATGGCGAAGAAGTGCCTGCGGGCCAAGACGGCCTGATCTTTTATGAGAATGATATTCTGCCCAACTATCACAATGACCCGGAAAAGACCGCCGAAGCGATGCATCCCAAAGGCTGGATGACCCTAGGCGATATCGGCCATGTGAA
>CAZTFZ010000243.1:0-1606 GCA_964613105.1 uncultured Porphyrobacter sp.
AATACCGGCGGCTTTGCCTGCCCGCTCAAACATGCCCAGCACAGTCTCCACATCTTCCAACGTATGCTCTGCGCATAGCGAACAGCGCAGCAAGGTCATATTGGCAGGGGTTGCAGGCGGCCTTGCCAGATTGACATAAAGCCCCTCGTGAATGAGCGCTTCCCACATGCCGGCGCCCCGCTCAAGGTCGGGCATGATCACGGCGATGATGGCGCTTTGCGGTTCGTCAGTGCCAATCGTGAAGCCAAGCTTTTTGAGCCCAGCATGCAAGGCCTTGGAGTTTTCCCACAAATGCGCTCTTTTGTTCGAGCCGTGCATCAGCTTGCGGATGCTGGTGGCCGCCGTTGCCACTACGCTGGGGGGCAGGCTAGCGGTGAACACATAGGGGCGGCAAACCAGCCGCATCACGTCAAATTTTGGATGGTTTGACACGCAAAAGCCGCCAACCGTGCCAACACTCTTGGAAAATGTGCCGATGATGAAATCGACATCATCCATCGCGCCCACATCTTCGACCACGCCGCGACCATTCTCGCCGATAAAGCCCATGGAATGCGCTTCATCGACCAGCACCATCGCGCCATATTTCTTCGCCACCGCGACCATTTCGGCAAGCGGAGCAACATCGCCCAGCATGGAATAGACGCCTTCCAGCACCACCAATTTGCCCGCCCCTTCCGGGATGCGGCGAAGGCGTTTTTCCATGGCCTCTATGTCATTGTGTTTGAACGGCACAATCTCAGCGTCGCCCAGCTTGCAACCGTCCCAAATGCTGGCGTGGCTATCAATGTCGAGAACCACGTAATCGCCTTTACCAGCGATGGTGGAGATGATCCCCAAATTGGCCTGATAGCCAGTGGAGAAGACCATCGCATGGTCCATTCCGTAAAATTCACGAAGAGCGTCTTCGCATTCCTTATGGCCCTGATAGGTGCCGTTCAAAACGCGGCTGCCGGTCGTGCCCGCACCAAATTCACTGAGCGCGGCTTGCCCTGCCTCAATCACATCGGGATCGAAGGTCATGCCCATGTAATTGTAAGTGCCCAGCAGAATTGTCTCGCGGCCATTGCAAATCGCGCGGGTTGGCGAGAGCACCTTTTCCATCACCAGATTGAAAGGGTCTTCCACGCCTGTATCGAGGACGGCTTGGCGCATGCCGATGAAATCATCGAATTTTGAGAACAGATCGCCTGCGCTATTTGTGGCGGCGGCATCTACAGGCATCTTCGGGGGATTGGTTTGATCGGTCATGGCGGGTTTAGCCGTCCTTTTGGAGCTTGGTCACAGCATCGATTAACTGACCAAAATTCTCGATTTCAGCCTGCTGGTTCATCGATATGATAATATCAAACTCGTCTTCAATCGCTGCGACGAAGTCCATCACAGTCAGGCTGTCGAACTCCAAATCATTGGCAAAGCCCGTCGCATCGGTAATCGCGACTTCCTTTTTGTTGAACGGCTCGATCAACGAACGGATGGTGGTGTCGATTTCGGCGCGATCCATTGGGGGCATTCCTTGGTTAAAAACGATCCTTGTGCCTTAGCCATAGTCAATGGGATTTCAAAGAGGTTTGAGGCGCAAAGCAAAGTCGCAATCGCTGCGATG
>CAZTFZ010000243.1:1706-3077 GCA_964613105.1 uncultured Porphyrobacter sp.
GATCCTTAGGCCGCCATCAATCCGTTCACTGCGGTCATAAAGGGGCCGATCGAAACAGGCTTTGCCAAATAGGCTTCTGCCCCCGCGCCGCGAATACGCTCTTCATCGCCTTTGCCAGCATATGCAGTTACCGCAAGCACTGGCACTGTGTTCAAAACCTGATCGGCTTTGATCTCGGCAATCAAATCGAGCCCTGAAATCTCGGCCAATTGAATGTCCATGATGATCAAATTGGGGTCAAATTCGCGGGCCGTGTCAAGCACACCATGTCCATCGGCAATCGGCATGACTTCAAAGCCGTTGACCTTAAGAACATCACAAAACAGCTTGCGATTGAGATCATTGTCTTCGACAACTATTATCCGATTGGCCACCCAGCGCCCCTATTCCTATATTCACACAGCCCTAGATCACAGATTGGAGGCACGCAATTCGCTCTCACAAAACATCCGACATTGCTGCACAATCCAGCGCTGATGCATCCGCGATTGCGCTCGCCGCGCTTGGCTGGGCATTGGAAGCGCCAGAACGGGCGGAGCGTCTCTTGTCGCTAACGGGATTGACGCCCGATCAATTGCGCAGCGGGCTTGATGATCCAGCGATTTTGGGCGCTGTGCTTGAATTTCTTAGCGGGCATGAGCCGGATTTGCTTGCCGCAGCCGATGCACTCGATATGGCACCAGAGCAGATTATCGCGGCGCATCGCCGCCTTACCAATTGGAGTCCCCCTTAAATGAACCAGAACACAAAGCGGCCATTGATCATCTCGGATTGCGATGAAGTGCTGCTGCATATGGTCGCGCCGTTTCGCGATTGGTTGCACGAAAGCCAAGGGGTTGATTTCAGCATGGAAGGCGCTGATTTCAGCAACGCTCTTAAGTGGAAGAAAAACGGCGAGGCTTTGGAAGCCGTCGATGTCTGGAAAATGCTTGGCGGATTTTTCGACACGCAAATGGACCGGCAAAATCCCATCCTTGGCGCGATTGAAAGCATCAAAGCGCTTGAGGCAGAGGCCGATGTTGTGGTGCTGACGAATTTGAATGATGAGCGGCGCGAGAAGCGGGCTGAGCAGCTCGCCGCGCATGGATTGGAAGCGCGGGTCTTCACCAATCAAGGCCCCAAGGGACCAGCGCTGAAAGCCATTTTGGAGGAATATCGCCCCAGCAAAGCGATCTTCATTGACGATTTGCCGCAGCACCATTTGAGCGTGCGCGAAACCATTGATGAAATCACGACTTTGCATTTGTGCGGAGAGCCGATGATCGCGCCGCATATTGATTGCGCTCACAAGGCGGGTCACGCCGATGCTCGGATTGATGTGTGGGACGAAGCTTTGCCATGGCTTAAAAGCCAGCTGGCAGGCTAATTTTT
>CAZTFZ010000244.1:0-3063 GCA_964613105.1 uncultured Porphyrobacter sp.
GGATTTAGGTCTCGGGGATTTGGATCACGGGGCTTTCGTTCGAGAGGTTTTCGCGGTCGGCATTGATCACTGATCAAAGCTGATAGCTTTTATCCTGCCCCTTTCGTCTTCATGTCGCTGCTGTTATCCATTCGCTTTGTTAGAAGGATAAGAGCAGCGCATGAAAGCGACCCTCGGTGCGATATGTGTGGGTCAGCCCCGGCCCTTTAACGGCGCAGAACTCAGTGCATTTGGCAAGTATCCGCTGCCGGGCATTGCCACCATCACTAAGTTTGGTGTCGAGGGCGATATGCAGGCCGATACGGAAAAGCATGGCGGCCCTGATATGGCTGTCCATCAATATCCTCTCGATCATTACGCTTGGTGGGCTGAGCGCCTAGATGGCCATAAATTGTTGGCCACACGGCCAGCTTTTGGAGAGAATTTGGTGGTTCTTGGCATGACCGAGGCCCATGTCCACATCGGCGATCAGTTTCGATTGGGCAGCGCCTTGTTAGAAGTCAGCCAACCGCGCCAGCCTTGTTGGAAGATCGAGCATCGGTTTCAGCGCAAAGCCATGGTCAAAGCCATCATCCAAAATCACAATTGCGGATGGTATTACCGAGTGGTCGAAGAAGGCAGCGCGCGGGCTGGCGATGTTCTTGAACGGACCCAGATTGGCCATGAGGATTGGAGCGTCGGAAAGCTGTTCGCCAAGCTCTATGACCCCAAGCATAAGGCCAGCCTCGATGAGCTGCGCGCGATCGCTGGCCTCGATAAATTGTGCGACCTTTGGCGCAGCAAAGTGCAAGAGGCGGTTGACCAGATTGAGGCAGGAAACGCGTAAACCATCGCGCCAGCCCTTCCCCTAAGGCCCACGATATGCTCCAACGGGATATATGGACACAACAAAACCCACAGTGCTCATTACAGGTGGCGCTAGGCGCATTGGCGCTGCTCTTGCTCGCACATTCGCCCATGATGGCTGGCATGTGGTGATCCATTTTCGTAGCTCTGGCGCTGAGGCAGAGACGCTTGCAGCATCGCTACCCAGCGCTCAATCTGTTCAATGCGATTTGGCTGATGACGAAGCGGCCATCCAAATGGTGAACACGCTTGCGCAAGAGCTTCCCAATTGGCGCTGCCTTATCAATTGCGCAGGGGTTTTTGTGCCCGATGATGTAACTGGCTTGGACCCGCAAACGAACCGGTCAGCAATGCAGATCAACGCTCTTTCCCCTGTGCGCATGGCACAAAAATACTTTGAGCGAGCACGCACAAACGAAGGCGGGCGATGCGTGATCAATGTAACCGATCAGAAGCTAGAAAATCCAAACCCCGATTTCTTCAGCTATACAATGAGCAAGCATGCCATCGCTTCCACTATACCGATGATCAGCATGGCGCATTCTCATGAGCATGATCGCATATATGGCCTTGCGCCGGGCGCCATCTTGGCCAGTCACGACCAGAGCGAAGATGAAACCGAGACATCGCACCGGCTCAACCTGCTTGGCCGAAAAACTGGCGCCGATGAGATTGGCGATGCAGCGCTGTTCCTAACATCTGGCACGCTTGCAAGCGGTCAAAGTCTGTTGGTGGACAGTGGTCAGCATTTGCTGCATCAGGGCCGCGATGTAATCTATCTTGCCCGCGAAACTGCCGCTTGAAAGGGAAAATTCCATGAAGAAACACGCTCTTTCAACTCGGTTTTGGCATTGGACGAACCTGTTCTTTCTGGTCATTCTGTTCATGTCCGGACTGACGATTTCCAATGCGCACCGGCGCCTTTATTGGGGTGACTATGGCTATGCCGTTGAGCAGGCTTGGTTAATCGTCCCGCGTTTCCCCGACTGGATGACCATTCCGGGCTATTACAGCCTTGCGACCGCCCGCGATTGGCACAATCTGGCCGCATGGCCCTTTGCGCTCATGCTGTTGTTTATGTGGGTAGCGATGCTCGTCAATAAGCACTTTAAGCGCGACCTTGTTACCACCCGCAAAGAGTGGAGCCCCAAGGCAATTTGGCACGACATCGTCCAACATGCGAAGTTCAATTTTGAGCATGAAGGCAGCAGCAAATATAACTTCCTGCAAAAGCTCACATATGGCATCGTTTTGGGCGTGTTTTTGCCGATGATGATCTTCACTGGCATTTCGATTAGCCCAGGGATGGAGCCGACTTTTGGTTGGCTGGTTGAGCTGCTTGGCGGACGACAATCAGCGCGCAGCTTGCATTTCATTTTTGCATTCTTACTGGCCGGATTTTTCGTGCTGCACGTCTTTCTGGTGCTCGTGTCGGGACCGATCAAGCAGATGAGCGAAATGATTACAGGAGGCAGACTATGAAGCGTCGCGGATTTATCGCCGCTGCAAGCGCAGCATTTCTGACGGGCTGCAACCGCGTTGCAGACAGCGAGGCGGGGGCAAAGCTGCTTGATGCGGCCGAAGGGTGGCATAAGAGCGCGCATCGCCTGTTAACGGATCGCAATGCCCTTGCGCCCGAATATCCACGCAACGCGATATCGCCCGACTTTCGCGGCAATGGTTCGATCAATCCGCAAAATGGCAACTATCAAGAGCAATTGGCCGCAGGCTTTGCCAATTGGCAGCTTCAAGTCAGCGGCCTGGTTGAAAAGCCGCTCTCGCTCAGTCTTGATGCCTTGCGCGCCCTTCCCCAACGCACCCAGATCACACGCCATGATTGCGTCGAAGGGTGGAGCGCAATTGGCGAGTGGACCGGCCCGCAATTATCAACACTACTCGATGAGGCAGTCCTAAAACCAGAAGCCAAATTTATTGTCTTTCGCTGCGCCGACAATTTGCGCGGGCAAGATTATTACGAGAGCGTCGATTTGATTGATGCTTTTCACCCGCAGACGATCATCGCCCATCGCTTGAATGGGGAGCCTTTGCCGGTCAAAAATGGCGCGCCTTTACGGATGCGGATTGAACGGCAATTGGGCTATAAACACCCCAAATATCTAACCGCGATCGAAGCAGTCGCAAGCCTTGATGGGATTGCAGGCGGCAAAGGCGGCTATTGGGAGGACCGCTCTGGCTATCAATGGTATGCTGGGATTT
>CAZTFZ010000245.1:0-3021 GCA_964613105.1 uncultured Porphyrobacter sp.
CTGTCGGCCTATTTGGCGCGGATGGTATCTTCTAGCGAATATTTGGGACTGCGTTCGCTCGCTTCCAAAGTCGTGAAAAAGATGAGCCGCAGGGTCCACTCCACGCTCGACAAGGCCGAAGGGCTGACGCGCAGCATGGTAACCGGTGGGACTTTGTTTGAGGAACTCGGCTTCTATTATGTTGGCCCCATCGACGGCCACAATCTCGACCATCTTATTCCTGTTCTTGAGAATGTGCGCGACAGCGATCAGGGCCCTGTTTTGGTCCACGTCGTCACCACAAAGGGCAAGGGCTATGCGCCCGCAGAGGACAGCGCGGATAAATATCACGGCGTGCCCAAATTTGACGTTGTCACTGGCGAGAAAGCCAAGTCAGCCGCTGGCCCGCCAGCCTATCAAAATGTCTTTGGCGATACGCTGGCAAAGCTTGCCGAGACCGACAAACGCATTTGCGCGATTACGGCTGCAATGCCCTCTGGCACAGGTGTTGACCGATTTGCGCAAGCCCATCCGGAGCGCACCTTTGATGTTGGCATCGCTGAACAACACGGGGTGACTTTTGCGGCCGGATTGGCGGCGCAAGGCATGCGGCCTTTCGCAGCGATTTACTCGACCTTTTTGCAGCGCGCTTACGATCAAGTGGTGCATGATGTCGCGATCCAAAACCTGCCTGTGCGTTTTGCGATAGACCGCGCTGGCTTGGTCGGAGCAGATGGCGCGACCCATGCGGGCAGCTTTGATATCACCTATCTTGCAACCTTGCCCAATATGGTGGTGATGGCCGCCGCTGACGAGGCTGAACTGGTCCATATGACCTATACCGCGGTCGAGTATGACGAGGGGCCGATTGCGCTTCGTTATCCGCGCGGAGGCGGTGTTGGCGTCGCTTTGCCCGAAACCCCGCAAAAGCTCGCAATTGGCAAAGGCCGCATGGTGAAAGAGGGCAGCAAAATTGCCATCCTTTCGCTCGGCGCTCGGCTGGAAGAGGCCAAGGCTGCGGCTGACCAGCTAGAGGCTAAGGGCCTTTCAACCAGCGTTGCCGATTTGCGCTTTGCCAAGCCCTTGGACGAGGATTTGATCGCCAAATTGATGCGCAGTCATGACATTGTCGTGACCGTAGAAGAGGGCGCGATTGGCGGCCTTGGCGCTCATGTGCTGACCTTTGCTTCTGACGAGGGCTTGATGGATAGCGGCCTCAAAGTGCGCACATTGCGCCTGCCTGATGTGTTCCAAGATCAAAACGCTCCTGAAAAGCAATATGCCGAAGCGGGCCTTGATGCAGATGGCATTGTCGCCACCGTTCTAAAGGCGCTGCGCCACAATTCTGCCGAAGCAAGCGAGCGCATTGAAGAAGCGCGGGCTTAAAAAGGCCTAGAAGGAAGCTTGCGGCGCTCAATGTTGAAAACGGCGTTTTTCATTGTCTTGGGTCTTGGTCTCACAGCCTATGTTGGAAGCGCAATTTTGCTCACTGCGCTGCAAAGCAAATTTATCTACCCCGCTCCCACAGTTGATGCCCCTGTTCCGGTGGGAGTGGAGCAAGTGGCCTATCGCACCAGCGACAATATTGAGCTCAAGGCTGGCTATGTTCCTGCGGCAGCTGGCAAGCCGACCGTGCTGTATTTTCATGGCAATGGCTCGGACTGGGTGTCGAGCGTCGCTGCTTGCGAACGCTTGATCGGGCAAGGCTATGGTCTTTTGGCGGCTGAATATCGCGGCTATCGCGGCAATGCGGGTAGCCCAAGCGAAGACGGTCTCTATGCAGATGGGCGGGCTGCGCTGGCCTTTTTGGCAGAACGCGATGTTGCCCCGAGCGACATCATCATCATCGGCAATTCCATTGGCTCTGGCACAGCCACCCAAATGGCCAGCGAGGCCAATGTTGCTGGATTGGTGCTTATATCTCCGTTCGCTAGCCTGACGCGGCTTGTGGGCGAGAAAGTCTCGTGGTTGCCCGTGAGCCTGCTGCTGCGCGATCATTATGACAATATCGGCAAGATAGGCAGGCTCGATGCGCCTGTCCTGATCATGCATGGCACAGCCGACACCCTCATCCCCATTGCCCATGCAGAGGCGCTGGGTGTCGCAAATCCCAGCGCTGAGCTGGCTGTTTTTGCAGATATCGGCCATGATTTGGCTTGGCATCCAAGCGTCCAGCCGCGCATTGCCCAATTTATTGAAACGCTATTCCCTAAAACGAGGTGAGAAAACGCAGCCATGTCACTCATTAAAATCGCCAAAACCGGCCCTGTTACTACGCTGACGATTGACCGTGCAGAGACGATGAACCCTCTTGGCGCGGCGGGCGATGGCGACGAATTTGTCGCTATTTGCGACGCGATCAATCGCGATTTGGATGTGCGCTGTGTTATCCTAACCGGTGCGGGCCGCGCTTTTTCAGCGGGCGGCGACGTTAAGGCGATGAAAGAGCGTTCGGGCACATTTGGCGGTGTTCCGCCAGCGATCTCTGACGGCTATCGCGACAATATTCACCGCATCTTGCGCGCGCTTTATGGCTTGCGAGTGCCAGTGATTGCAGCGGTCAATGGCCCCGCCATCGGGCTGGGCTGCGATGTCGCTTGTCTGGCAGATATTCGGATCGCGTCCGACAAGGCCAAATTTGGCGTTACCTTCCTCAAGCTTGGCATTATTCCGGGCGATGGCGGCACATGGATTTTGCCGCGCGTTATCGGGATGAGCCGGGCGTCAGAACTGTTCTATACAGGCGATGTGATTGGCCCCGACCAAGCTCAAGACTGGGGTCTCGTCAGCCGCGTCGTCGAGCATGAGAGCCTGATGGAAGAGGCCGATGCACTAGCAGCCAAGGTCAGCGCCATGCCGCCCCATGCTTTGCGCCATGCGAAGAATTTGCTGCGCCAAGGCACGCAGATTTCCTATGACACTGCGCTAGAGATGGCGGCCAACACACAGGCGCTTATGCATCCGACCGAGGATCATATGGAAGGCGTCAACGCTCTTTTGGAAAAGCGCAAGGCTGACTTTAAAGGCATTTAGCGAATCGGC
>CAZTFZ010000246.1:0-1106 GCA_964613105.1 uncultured Porphyrobacter sp.
TGCTCTCGCTTGCAGACTACCTTACCCAGCAATTGGAGCTTGGCCGCCGGTTTGCGCTTTTGTGGAACGATGCAAAGGCGCGCAAGGGCCTCGTTGATTTTGACGATCAAATCCGGCGAGCAGCGGCCCTTTTGACGCAAAGCGATTTTGCGCCATGGATACGCTATAAGCTCGATCGCAATTTTGATCATATTCTGGTCGATGAAGCCCAAGACACCAATCCCGCTCAATGGGCCATTATCAACGCCCTGAGCGATGACTTTTTTGCAGGCGAGGGCGCTCGCGGCGATATCAATCGCACGATCTTCACGGTGGGCGATTACAAGCAAGCAATTTTCGGATTTCAAGGGACGAGCCCTGAAAACTTCGCTGATGCGCAGCGTAAGGTGGCCCGTGCAATGGCCGCCATGGTTGAGGCATCGAAGGGCTTGCGCGGCGCTCGCGAAATGCGCGAATTGCTCGATTTGGATTTGGGCCGATCGTTCCGCACAGCCAATTGCGTGCTGAAATTTGTGGACCGCGCATTGGCTGAGATCGGCCATGATAATTTGGGGCTCGACAAGCCGTCTGCGCCGCATGTGGGTGAAAAGCGCCCTGGCCTTGTGACATTATGGAATGTGGTCGCTGATGGCACGGCAGCTGGCGGTGAGGGCGAGGCAAGCAGTTCTTCCGGCGATGCTTTTGAAGATAGCGATGACAAGGCAGACGGCGCTGACACAGAGAGCTGGCTTGACCCGCATGATCGCCAATTGGCCGACCGTATCGCGTTACAGGTCAAGGCGTGGATGGAGAGCGGCTATCCGCTGGTAAAGGGCGTCGAAGAGGGCAAGGCTAGGCGCGCAACACCGGGCGATGTGATGATCTTGGTGCGAAAGCGCAAAGCTTTGGCAGGGCTGATTGTTGCGCGGCTCTACAATTACGGCGTGCCGGTGGCTGGCGTTGATCGGCTGCGTTTGGGAGCGCCCTTGGCGGTGAAGGATTTGATGGCGGCCTTGCGTTTTGCTGCTCAGCCGCTGGATGATTTGAACCTTGCAAACTTGCTGGTTTCGCCCTTGATGGGATGGAGCCAACAGGATCTGCTCGACCATGGCTATCGGCAGCCTGAA
>CAZTFZ010000246.1:1206-3018 GCA_964613105.1 uncultured Porphyrobacter sp.
TCCCCTTGTGGGAGCATTTGCGCGATTCTGAAACGCCTCTTGTTCAGCAAAGCGTTCTGCAATTGCTAGAAATTTTGCGGCGCGCCGATTTTGAACCGCCGCAAGCGATGCTGCATTGGTTGCTCACCGGGCCTTTTGACGGGCGCAGGCGGCTGATTGCAAGATTGGGGGCCGAGGCCAACGACCCGATTGATGAGCTGCTCAACGCCGCTAATGCCTATGCCAGCGGGAATATTGCGAGCTTGCAGGGCTTTATCCGCTGGTTTGACGCAGGCGATGCAGAGCTGAAACGCGAGGCGAGCGAACCGCGCGACGAGGTGCGGGTGATGACCGTCCACGGCTCCAAAGGCTTGCAAGCGCCGATTGTTATCTTGGCGGATGCTGCTTTGGGGCCCGATAAACCCGGCAACCTCTCGCTTGAGCAGCCCCAGATTGGCAGCGCCGATACAAAGCCTGCCAAAGTGCCTCTGCCAGATCTTTCGGGCGATATGCGTGCAGGTCCGGTGGCAGAGGCCTATGACAAAGCTCTGGCGGTTGAAACGCAAGAGCATTGGCGCTTGCTTTATGTTGCGATGACCCGCGCGGAAGAGGCTCTGTTCATCACCGGATCGCTTGGCAAACAAGACACTAAGCGCGGCCTACCGCCCGAAGACAGCTGGTTTGCAAAGCTCCAACCCCTGTTTGATGGCGAGGCATTTGTTGATCCTATTTGGGACGCTCGGTGGGAGTGGGGCCGTTTGTCGCAAGCACCTTTCCTTGATGATGCGCAAGCTGATGAGGCGGTGGAGGAATTGCCGCAATGGCTGAATGACAAAGCGCCCGATGAGCCGCGCCCACCCAAGCCGCTCGCTCCGTCGGGCCTTGGAGAGCAAGAGGGCAGCGATCCGCCAATCGACATGCCCTCAAAAGAAGCCAATGCCGCAAATGAGGCAGCAATGGCCATTGCCGCTCGGCGCGGTGTGTTGATCCATGCGCTGCTGGAACGGCTCCCTGATGTAAGGCATGAGGCGCGGGCTGAGCGCGGGCAAAAATGGCTCGAAACCCAAGCACCCGACATGTCTGAGGATGATCGGCAGGAAATGCTCGGCAATGCATTGCGTGTGCTTGATGATCCGCAGTTTGCGCATGTCTTTGGCGGGGAGGCTTTGGCCGAGATACCCTTGGCTGCTGTCGTTGGTGGTCAGGTTATCACTGGCATTGCCGACCGGCTTTTGGTGACAAAAGACACGGTAACTGTGGTTGATTTCAAAACCGCGCGCCGTCCGCCTGCTTCTTTGGACGAGATACCCGAGAGCGTGCTCAAGCAAATGGCCGCTTATGTGGCAGCGCTGGGAGCGATTTATCCAAGCCTCGCGATCAATGCCGCTGTGCTTTATACCCAGACGCCTCAGCTCTTCGCTTTGCCTGCGGCGATGCTAGAGGGGTATAAAGCGCGCTTTCAAGATCAACAGGAAAGCTTTGTCTTGCCAGCGATTGAGTAAGGCGACCCCAGTTCCTACATCTATACCCATAGAACTTTTGGAGATGAATTATGGCAACCGTCAATGTGACCGACAGCAGCTTTCAAGCCGATGTTATCGACGCTGAGAAGCCCGTGCTGGTGGATTTCTGGGCCGAATGGTGCGGACCGTGCAAAATGATCGCGCCCGCTTTGGAAGAATTGAGCGACGAGATGGCCGATAGCCTGACCATCGCCAAGATGGACATTGTCGACAACACCGACACGCCGGGCCAATTGGGCATTCAGGGCATTCCCTATCTGGCTTTGTATAAAGGCGGCGAGAAGATCGCTGAGATGACGGGCGCTCGCCC
>CAZTFZ010000247.1:0-2984 GCA_964613105.1 uncultured Porphyrobacter sp.
GATTTATAGCCTGCCAAGTTCGATTGGCTGGAGAGCACATCCATGCTCTGCGCGCGCGTGATGCGCGGCATAAATTCCATCGAAAGCGCTTCTAAGTCTGCTTTCGCATAGCTTTTTACCAAAGCGCTTTTGCGAAAGGGATCAAACAAAGCCGCCACCCAAGCGCCCTTTTTGGCGCCCTTTAGCGATGCAATCGCAGGGGCATCCACGCCCAAGACAATGTCAGCGTCCTTCACAGCCTTGCTAGCGGTCACGACATCAGCGCCAGCCTCTGCATAGGCCGCATCAGCAATAGACGCGCTGTCGCCAGCGCCTTTCTCAACCGCAAAACTTGCCCCTAAAGCGATGAATTTCTTCACCGTTTCAGGAGTCGCTGCAACACGGGCTTCGCCCGCTGCACGCTCTTTCAAAACTGCAATACGCATCAAATTGATACTAATCTGCGATGATGATGATGACGGCGAAGGTGATGACAATGATCAAAGGGATCGTCCATTTGAGACTGGCAATAAAGCCGTCATACATCTTGGTCGCTTCTTTCATGTCCTGCGGCGATGCCATAGTTACCTCTTACATTTTGTCTTGGGAGTAAAATCTTGCCTTATCGCGGCCTTGGCCTTGGCTCAAGCCCTCCGTCCCCGTTCAAACCCTTAAGGTTCCGCAAAGACCAGCTTAATCGGGTATTTACCGTTCTTGTCTAAAGGATTGGATACGTCGCAAATTGTGGCGCATTTTTAAAAACCTTGGGGCAAGACCATATGGCCGAGAACGAATCGCGCCTTCTGCTATTGATTGATGATGAGCCAGCTCAAAGCCGGTTGATTACCGCATTGGCGGCCCGTGAGGGTTTTCGTGCTGTCGTCGCTGGTGATGCTGAAGAAGCTATCGCCGTGCTTGATGGCGAACAAGGCATGCAAGTCAGCGCGATCTTGATCGATCAATGGGTTCCGGGTGATGGCGCTTGCGACCTAATCCGCGACCTAAAGAAACGCTGCCCCGCTGCCCCGGTTTTGATGCTCACTTCCAGCACCTCGCCGCTTTTGGCGGTCGAAGCAATGCGGGCGGGCGCGACCGATTATCTTATCAAACCTGTTGCGCCCGAGCGGCTGCTACAGGCCCTGCGCAGCGCAACAACCCGCGAAACGCCCAAGGACGAATTGCAGCCACTGGCTGAGAAAATGCGCTCGACGCTCGATTTCAACGCCATGGTCGGCACAGCGGCTCCGTTCCGCATTGCTCTTGCTAAGGCAGCAACCACTGCGCGCGGTCACAACCACGCTTTGGTCGAAGGCGAAACCGGCACGGGCAAAGAAATGCTCATGCGCACAATGCATGCCTCATCACCTCGTGCCAAAGCGCCGATGCGGATGATCAGCATTGCTGGTGTGCCCGCCACTTCGATTGAATCGCTTTTGTTCGGCCATGAGAAAGGCGCATTTCCAGGCGCTTTTGACAAGCAGATCGGCTCTTTGCAGATTTGCGATGGCGGCACTTTGCTGCTCGACGAGATTGATCGGCTTGATCCTGAATTGCAAAAAAGGCTCGCTGAAACGCTAGAGACAGGCATTGTCCGCCCGACCGGCGCTTCGCATGGCTTTAAGATCGATGTGCGCGTGATGGCATCAAGCGACCGCGCACTTGAAGATCAAATCGAGGATGGCGAGTTTTCCAAAGAATTGTTCGAGGCCCTCTCAGCAGCGCCTATCAAATTACCAGCCTTGCGCGAGCGTAGCGGCGATATTCCGGCTCTAACCCGCCATTTCCTAACGCGGATTGGCGAGCAACCGGGCCTGCGTCACCACTCTATTGCCGACAGCGGGCTTAGCCTGCTCGAAGCCTATGACTGGCCGGGCAATGTCCGCCAGCTTCAAGGCGTGCTGTTCCGCGCAGCGGTCTATAGCGAGGAAAGCGAAGCGCTGACTGCGGAAAGCTTCCCGCAATTGTTCGAATTGCTCGGCGAGAGAGCGGATCGCGGGGAGAGCCGTGCTCGCGGCCTTGGCGTTCTCCTCTACACAGACGATGGCAATTTGCGTCCTCTGGAAGAGATCGAGGCTGATGTTATTCGCCTTGCTATCGGACATTACCGTGGCCGCATGACAGAAGTTGCGCGCCGCCTTGGGATTGGCCGCTCGACGCTTTACCGCAAGCTAAGCGATCTGGGCATCGATAACGCCGCTTAAAAACAAGCTGTTTGTCGCTTGCTAGCGGGGCCTGATGAGCCTAGCGCGCAAACCTATGACAGATACACAGCCAGATACAAAAGACACCGTTCCTCAAGACTTTGGAGGCCGGACAGCGCTTGTCACAGGCGCAGGGTCCGGCATTGGCGCAGCATGTGCAAAGGGACTTGCGGCGCGCGGCGCAGCGCGGCTTATCCTCAACGACATCGATGCAAGCGGGATTGAAGCGCTAGGCCTTGGCGAGCTCTATCCCGACTGCACAATCGAAACCTTTATCGGCAGCGTTGCCGACCCAAAGCTGTGGGCCGAAATAGAGGGTAAGGTAGACACGCTCGACCATGCCGTGGTCAATGCAGGGATAGGCTCTGGCGGGAAGATTGCAGAGCTTGATTTCGCCGATTGGCGCAAGGTTATGGACGTCAATCTCGATGGCGCCTTTCTGACATTGGCGACAGCCATGCGGGCTATGCAAAAATCAGGCGGAAGCGCCGTCGTCGTCGCCTCTACCACTGGGGTGAAGCCTATCGCTGGCATCGGGCCTTATGGCATATCGAAAGCGGCCGTGGCCCATATGGCGCGCATTGCCGCGCTAGAAGGGGCTCCGAAGAAAATCCGCGTCAATGCTATCGCGCCCGGCGGGGTGGACACCAATATCTGGGAAAGCTCAGCGGATTTCCGCGCAGCGGTCGCAGCCCATGGCCGCGAGGCGACGATCAAGAAGATGGCCGCAACCACGCCTTCGGGCAGCTTTGCCACGAGCGACGATATCGCCGGCAATATCCTCTATTTGCTGTCAGATGGCGC
>CAZTFZ010000248.1:0-2918 GCA_964613105.1 uncultured Porphyrobacter sp.
CCGGTTCAGCTTACCTCTGGCGACTGGATGGTTACAAAGCTGGTGGGCGTGGATGAAAGCGCTGGTCTCGTCTATTTCTCCGGCACTAAAGACAGTGTTCTTGAGCAGCATATTTATGTGTTGGACTTGGCCAAGCCAGAGGTTGGGCCTCAGCGCCTAAGCGAAGCGGGCTACACCCATTCAGCCAGCATGGATGGAGAGGGCAAAACGCTGCTCATCAACCGCTCTTCACCCACACAGCCGCAGCAAAGCTATATTGCGGATGCAGAGGGCAATAGGCTTGCTTGGGTCGAGGAAAACGCTCTTGATGCGAGCCATCCTTACGCAGCCCACCTTCCAAGCCACCGAGCGCCGCAATATGGCTCTTTGGCAGCAGAGGATGGCACTCAGCTGCATTACCGGATGATCACGCCAGAGATGGAAGCGGGCAAGAAATATCCGGTGTTCTTCTACCATTATGGCGGGCCGGGCGTGCAGCTTGTGACAAAGGCTTGGGGCGGGGCGCTTGAACAGGCCATCGTTGATAAGGGCTATATCTATTTCGAGCTCGACAATCGCGGCACGGCCAATCGCGGCGTTGCCTTTGAACAGCCGCTATATCGCGCAATGGGCGGGGTTGAAGTGCGCGACCAAAAAGTGGGCGCTCAGTTTCTCAAAACCCTCGACTTTGTCGACCCCGATAAGATCGCCATCGATGGCTGGTCTTACGGCGGCTATATGACGCTGAAACAATTGCAGGCTGATCCGGGGCTGTATGCTGCGGGAATTGCGGGCGCTCCGGTCACGAAATGGGAGCTTTACGACACCCATTATACCGAGCGGTTTATGGGCGATCCGCGCTTAGTGCCCGATGCCTATGAGGCGGCCAACGCAATGGCTGATGCTGGCAAGATGAGCGATCCATTGCTGCTTATCCATGGGCTGGCCGACGATAATGTCGTGTTTGAGCATTCCTCAGAACTGATTGCGCTATTGCAAGAGAGCAACGCGCCTTTCGAAATGATGCTTTATCCCGGCTACACCCACCGTGTGGCAGGCGAGAATATTTCTCCGCACCGCTACAACGCCATCTTCCGCTTTCTTGAGGCGCATGGCGTTACTCCGCCTGAATAATGGGCCAGAATAGGCCGCCAGAATAAGCCGGTTTTCACAAGGCTCACGAGACAGGCTTTGGCCGCTCCAAGCAAGGCTGTGCTTGCAGGCGCGCGCATATCCTCTATCGGGGTGCGCAGTTTGAATTGGAGAATATGAACGTGGGTTACCGAGTGGCAGTGGTCGGCGCGACAGGCAATGTCGGTCGTGAAGTGATGCAAGTGCTCGCAGAGCGCGAGTTTCCTATCGACGAGATTGCGGCAGTCGCAAGCAGCCGGTCGCATGGTTCGGAGGTCGAATTTGGCGATACGGGCAAAATGCTCAAATGTCAGAACATCGAATATTTCGACTGGTCTGGCTGGGATATTGCTCTGTTTGCTGCTGGCTCTGGCCCGGCAAAAGAATACGCGCCCAAGGCGGCCGCCGCTGGCTGCGTCGTGATCGACAACAGCTCGCTCTATCGGATGGAGCCTGATGTTCCGCTGATCGTGCCGGAGGTGAATCCCGACGCTATCCACGACTTTGCCAAGCGCAATATTATCGCCAATCCCAATTGCTCCACCGCTCAGCTCGTGGTGGCGCTTAAGCCTTTGCACGATGCCGCTAAGATCAAGCGTGTCGTTGTCTCGACCTATCAGTCTGTGTCGGGCGCTGGCAAAGCGGGCATGGATGAATTGTTCAATCAGTCGCGCGCCATTTTTGTGGGCGATCCGGTAGAGCCATCGACCTTCACCAAGCAAATCGCTTTCAATGTGATCCCGCATATCGATGTTTTCCTCGACGACGGTTCAACCAAAGAGGAATGGAAGATGGTGGTTGAGACCAAGAAAATCCTCGACCCCAAAATCAAAATGTCGGCAACTTGTGTGCGTGTGCCCGTGTTTGTGGGCCATAGCGAAGCGGTCAATATCGAGTTTGAAGACGAGATTTCGACCCGCCAAGCTCAAGACATTCTGCGCGAGGCGCCCGGCATTATGCTGGTCGATAAGCGCGAGGATGGCGGCTATATCACGCCAACCGAAAGCGCAGGCGACAGCGCGACTTACATCAGCCGCGTTCGCGATGATCCAACGGTCGACAATGGCCTTGTGCTATGGTGCGTGTCGGATAATCTGCGCAAAGGCGCAGCGCTTAACGCAGTGCAGATTGCTGAGCTGTTGGGACGTGAGTGCCTAAAGAAGGGGTAATATCGCTATGACCGTCAAGGCAGATCTCTATTTCAGTTTCCGCTCGCCTTATAGCTATCTGGCGATTGGGCGCTATCGCAAGATGGCAAGGGACTATGATCTGGAGATTGCGCTAAAGCCTGTTTGGCCGATTGCCATTCGCGATCCTGATCTGCTGTTTACCGGCAATCCTGCGGCCCCTCGTTATATTTTGATGGATTCCTTCCGAGTGGCTCAGCATTTGGGCATTCCTTTTCGGTGGCCGCGGCCTGACCCGATTGTTCAGGATCTTGCGACCCGCGAAATTGCCAAGGATCAGCCGCATATCTACCGCCTTGTGCGTCTGGGTGTTGCAGCGGCAAGGCGCGGCGCTGGTCTGGACTTTGCTTACGAAGCCTCGACCATCATCTTTTCCGGCGAAGTCGATGGGTGGAACGAAGGCGATCATCTGGCTGAGGCCGCAACCCGCGCTGGGCTCGACTTGGCAGAGCTAGAGGCCGAGATAGAAGCCGATGCAGCGGGCCTCGATGCAGAAGTGGCCGCCAATCAAGAAGCCTTGGAAAAAGCAGGCCATTGGGGCGTGCCCACGCTGGTCGTTGATGGTGAGCCGTTCTTTGGCCAAGACCGCGTTGAAATGGCGCAATGGCGGATGGAGCAAAA
>CAZTFZ010000249.1:0-2912 GCA_964613105.1 uncultured Porphyrobacter sp.
CCTAAAGAGCCGTTCAACATCATCTATTCGAGCGGAACCACTGGCACGCCGAAGGGCATTGTCCATTCGCACCAAATGCGTTGGCGGCAATTTGCATCGACCGCTTTGTCTTATCTTGCTGCCGGAATGGAAGTGCGCTCGCTCGCTTCAACACCGCTCTATTCCAACACAACCATGGTGTCGTTTCTGGCGACCTTGCTGGCGGGCGGCACTCTTACGATCATGGGCAAGTTTGATTGCGGGCGCTGGCTTGATCTCGCGCAGACCCACCGGGTCAACACCACTATGCTCGTGCCTGTGCAATATCAGCGCTTGATGGATTTTGACGGCTTTGACGCCTTTGATTTGTCCTCTCTCGCGCTCAAATATTGCACCTCAGCGCCTTTTTCGGCTGAGCTTAAGCGCGAGGTTTTGGACCGGATGCCGGGCGGCTTGGTTGAGATTTATTCTATGACCGAGGGCGGGGTTGTCTGCCTGCTTGCGTGCCATGAGTTCCCAGACAAGCTCCACACCGTTGGCAGGCCAGCGCCGGGCAGCGAGCTAAAGGTTTTGGACGATGAAGATCAGCCAGTGCCTGCAGGCGAAGCGGGCAATCTGATTGGCCTGTCGCAAACCATGATGGCGGGCTATAAAAACCAGGCTGACAAAACCCGCGAAGGGTATTGGATTGATCCTGATACGGGCATTCCTTGGCAGCGCATGGGCGATATTGGCCGGGTTGATGCCGATGGCTTTGTCGAGCTTGTGGGCCGCGCCAAGGACATGATTATCTCTGGCGGGTTCAACATCTATCCGGTCGATCTTGAGGATGCTTTATGCACCCATGACAGCGTGGCAGAGGCTGCGGTGATCGGAATGCCGTCTCAGCGCTGGGGCGAGACACCGGTTGGGTTTGTGCGGCTTAAGGATGGCTTTGTCTCAACCCAAGATGTGCTCGAAACGGTCAATGCCAAGCTTGGTAAGACGCAAAGGATAGCAGCCTTGTTTGATATTGATGAAATGCCGCGCAGCCATATTGGCAAATTGCTGAAAACTGAACTGCGCCGAATGCTCGAAGAGGCAGGCGAGAGCTTTTAAAAGCGGCGCGCTGCCTGCCTGTCTCTTGAGGGGCTATTTTTTGAGAGGTTGAGCAGCGCGGAATTTGGGAGGGGGGAGGGGTCAATCCCGCGCTGCTCTAACGTAACGACGCGCTTATGTTGGTTTGGGGACTTCCTCTGACCTAGAGGGAGGGGAGAGAGGGTCAGGGTATGTCCGCAAGCGCATCGTCTTGTCATAGTGGTATTCGGCCATCTGGCTTTATTGGTTACAAGCCATCAAAAAACTTTAAAAAACTTTTGTTTCGAAGGCGCTGGCATAGGGCTGGCGTGGCTGAAAAATGGCTCTCCTATCATTGCTGCCCGCGCATAGCTGGGCACGCGCGCTGGACTCAGCGGACCCTGCGCGGCAATGGGTGTCGTCATGAGCGATACAACCCCTTCCGATTCCATCCTGATCGTCGATTTCGGCAGCCAAGTGACCCAATTGATCGCGCGGCGCGTGCGCGAGGCGGGGGTCTATTCCGAGATTGCGCCCTTCACCATGGCCGAGGACGCCTTCAAGCGGATGAAGCCGGCTGGCATTATCCTATCCGGCTCGCCCGCCAGCGTGCCCGAAGCTGACAGTCCGCGCGCCCCAGATATGCTGTTTGAAGCTGGCGTGCCAATCCTCGGCATTTGCTATGGCCAACAGGTGATGAGCCAGCAATTGGGCGGCGAAGTAAGGCCGGGTCATGAGGTCGGTGATGGCGGCGAATTTGGCCGAGCCTACCTTACCGTCACCAAGCCTTGCGCTTTGTTCGATGGGCTTTGGGCCGAGGGCGAACGCCACCAGGTCTGGATGAGCCATGGCGATACGGTGACGCAATTTGCGCCCGGTTTTGAGATTGTCGCCACCAGCGACGGCGCGCCTTTTGCGGTGATTGCCGATGAGAAACGCAAATTTTACGGCACGCAATTCCACCCCGAGGTCGTCCATACGCCCGATGGAGCAAAGCTGCTCGGTAACTTTGTGCGCAAGGTTTGCGGCCTCAAAGGCGATTGGACCATGGCCGAGTTTCGCAAGACCAAAATCGCCGAAATCCGAGCGCAAGTGGGATCAGGCAAAGTCATTTGCGGCCTATCGGGCGGGGTCGATAGCGCGGTTGCCGCTGTCCTCATCCACGAGGCTATCGGCGATCAATTGACCTGCGTCTTCGTTGATCACGGGTTGATGCGCATGAACGAGGCCGATGAAGTCGTCAGCCTGTTCCGCGATCACTACAACATCCCGCTTGTGGCCGTGGATGCCGAGGAACAGTTCTTGGGCGGGCTTGCGGGTCTCACCGATCCAGAGAAGAAGCGCAAATTCATCGGCGGAGCGTTTATCGATCTGTTCGAGGCTGAGGCTGCCAAAATCGGCGGGGCGGATTTCCTTGCGCAAGGCACGCTCTATCCCGATGTAATTGAGAGCGTCTCTTTCACTGGCGGGCCATCTGTCACGATCAAAAGCCATCACAATGTTGGCGGTCTGCCCGAGCGGATGGACATGCAATTGGTCGAGCCATTGCGCGAATTGTTCAAGGATGAGGTCCGCGATTTGGGCCGCGAGCTGGGCTTGCCCGATGTCTTTGTGGGGCGGCATCCTTTCCCGGGGCCGGGCCTTGCGATCCGCATTCCGGGCGAGGTCACAAAGGAACGCTGCGATATTTTGCGCAAGGCAGATGCGATCTATCTCGACGAGATCCGCAAGGCGGGGCTTTATGATGCCATCTGGCAGGCCTTTGCTGTGCTTCTGCCTGTCAAAACCGTCGGCGTGATGGGCGATCACCGGACCTATGACAGCGTTTGCGGATTGCGCGCTGTGACCAGCACCGATGGCATGACGGCGGATGTCTA
>CAZTFZ010000250.1:0-2894 GCA_964613105.1 uncultured Porphyrobacter sp.
GCCTCTGCTGGCGCGATAATGTAATAGGCTGGCAGAGCGTATTTCGTATGCGGCAGCGATATATCGACGATCTCAGCGCCAGCATCGCGCAGCATTTGCTTGCCGCTTTCCCAGCTTTGCTCAATCTCGGCGTCCATACCGTCCATCCGGTATTCGCGAGGGATGCCAACGCGCTTGCCCTTAAGGTCAGCGTTAAGCGCGCCCTCCCAATCGGGCACAGGCAGATCGAGGCTGGTCGTATCTTTGGGGTCAAAGCCCGCCATTGCGCCCAGCATAATCGCGCAATCGGTAACGTCTTGCGCCATTGGCCCTGCTTGATCGAGCGAGCTTGCAAAGGCGACCACGCCCCAGCGGCTGCACCGGCCATAGGTCGGCTTAAAGCCAGTGATGCCCGTAAAGGCCGCTGGTTGCCGGATAGAACCGCCAGTGTCGGTGCCGGTCGCAGCAGGCGCGAGGCGTGCTGAAACCGCCGTTGATGATCCGCCAGAAGAGCCGCCCGGGCTCATCGGAATGTTCGACCCGTCTGGTCTGCGCCATGGCGAGATGACATTGCCGAAATAGCTCGTCTCGTTTGAGGAACCCATGGCAAATTGATCGAGGTTGAGCTTGCCCAGCATGCCCGCACCTGCCGCCCACAGATTGCTCGACACGGTGCTTTCATAAGGCGGCACAAAGCCTTCAAGAATGTGGCTCGCGGCGGTGGTTTGCACGCCCTTTGTGGCGAACAAATCCTTCATCCCAATCGGCACACCAGCCATGGCGCCCAAAGGCTTGCCATCGGTGCGCGCTTTGTCAGCGGCATCGGCTGCGGCCAAAGCATGATCGGGGGTTGTAACGATAAAGGCGTTCAATTGCGCTGCCGCTTCGACATTGGCGTTGAAGCCTTCCGCCACCTCGCGCGCGGTGAAATCGCCGCCCGCCACACCGTCACGAATGGCCTTAATGCCAAGATTTGTGAGTTCGCTCGACATTATTCGATCACCTTAGGAACGCCGAAAAATCCATGTTCAGCTGCGGGCGCATTGGCCAACACTTCATCGCGCCTGTCACCGCCCGTTTTGGGGTCAGCGTTCACTGCGTCCGCACGCAAACGCAAAGGATTGGGAATGACCGCGGTCATCGGCTCAACCCCGCTGGTATCGACCTCGCCCAATTGCTCGACCCAACCCAAGATATTGTTGAGTTCAGGCACCATTCGGGTGAGCGCTGCATCATCAAGGTCAAGCCTTGCGAGGCCGGCGATTTTCGCCACTGTTTCTTTATCGACTGACATGGCTTGCTAGTTAGCTGCGCATAGTCAGCCCTTCAAGCAGGGGATTGCGCCAAGCCAAAATAAATTGTGCTGAACGCCTCATGCTTGGCTTTGGTGCCGATCAGTTAGGCCAAGCTATTGAGCCAACTTAATGCACCAGCCTATTGAGGAGGCGGGCCGCCAGCGCCGCCCTGTTGGGCCTGCATCGCTGCCTGCAAGGTTTGCAAGCGCTGCTCAAAATCCTCTTGGCTCATGAAATCAATCAGATCGACTTCAAATGCCAAATCCGCGCCGCCGGGGATGACTTCATTGCCCTCTGGATCGGCCTGACCATTGGGGCCATAACCCTTGTCTGACGGGATCTTCAAAACGTAAGAGCCGCCCTTTTGCATCTGGGTCGCGCCCTCGCCAAAGCCGGGGATCATCCGATCAAGCGGCAATGGCGTGCCTTGCGGGAAGATGCCGGGCACAGGCAATTCAACCGGCTGCGATTCGTCAAACACAGTGCCATCGGCCAGCAATTTGCCCTTGTAATTCACAAAGATCACATCGGTCGGACCAGGGTTTGGCCCTGCGCCGGGCGTAACAACCTCTACCTCGACATCAGTCAGCGGCCCCTCTGGCAGCGTCATCGCGATCAGCGCCGCAGCAGCAAGGACTGCGGCCACAACGCCGAGCCACAATTTGGTCAGCGAGCCTTTGGCAATCGGCTGGAGCGGAACGCGGGTCACTTCTGTCATGAGAATTGGGTCCTGAAATTATGCGCTTTAACAAAAAGGGCGCAGAAATTGCTTTCCACGCCCCCTTTTCAAATTCTTGCTTTTCAAAAAGCTTGCGGGGGCGCTCTGATATGAGACTTCCCTCATGGCTCAAGGCGCGGCGACTATCAAGCCGTCACACGCACCATCGAACATCGGCACCAACCTATTTGATGCCGTCGCGTTCCATCCGCTTACGCTCAAGCTTGCGCGCACGGCGCACAGCAGCAGCCTTGTCACGAGCCCGCTTTTCGCTTGGCTTTTCGTAATGGCGACGCAGTTTCATTTCGCGATAGACGCCTTCGCGTTGCAGCTTCTTCTTAAGAGCGCGCAAGGCTTGGTCTACATTGTTATCGCGAACCATGATCTGCATTATAAATCGTACCTCTTTAAGCGGAGCCTTTGCCCGCATTTTCGATTGGAAGCTGCGCCATATGCGGCAAAGCTCAAACAAATTGCTTAAACCCTCGCCGACATAACACCCGAGTTTTCGTGAGGCCTTTGCAAGCCCAAAACACGGGGACAAATCAGCGAAAATTGCGCCGAATCCCTTAAAGGGACCGGCTTCGATGGGCTGCCATTACGCATCACACAGGTAAATTGCAACCATTTGCTGCCTCTTCATGAGGCGCAGCGGCGGCTTTGGCTTTCCAGCGCGAGCGCTTGTGGCTAAGGCTCGCCCATAATGTCTCAGCTTTCTTCCTTTTCGGCCACACTGCATGTTGCAATTGGCGGCGCTTTGGGCGCGGCCCTACGCTATCATGCGGGGCGCGTCTTAACCTCTTGGATGGGCGCGCCTGCGGTCAGCCTCTTTCCCTTCCCCACTCTGCTCATCAACACAGCTGGCAGCCTGCTGATCGGCCTGCTGGCAGGATGGCTCGCCA
>CAZTFZ010000251.1:0-2886 GCA_964613105.1 uncultured Porphyrobacter sp.
AACATGAAGCTCCACGGATATTATCGCAGCTCAACCAGCTATCGCTTGCGCATCGCGCTGGAACTCAAAGGTTTGGCTTACGAAAATACTCCTGTGAACTTGCTTGCAGCTGAGCAAAAACAAGAGGGCTATAAAAGCCGCAATCCCTTTGCCAGCGTGCCGATGCTGGAGGCTGATGGCGAAGATAGAGCGCAGAGCATGGCCATTCTTGAATGGCTCGACGAAGCGTATAAGAGCGCGCCGCTTTTGCCTCAGGATATTGAGGAACGGTTCGTCGCGCGAGAGCTGGCCTATGCCATAGCAACAGAGCTGCACGCTCCGCTCAATCCGCCCATACTCAAGCATTTGCGCGAGGAATTTGCTGCCGACAAAGACGCAGTTCGCAATTGGTATCACACTTGGTTGGCTCGCACGCTGACACCGGTTGAGGCAAAGTTGAAGCAGATGAATACAGGCGATTTTCTCAACGCGGCACCCGGCTTTTTTGAAGCGGTGCTGATCCCTCAGCTTTACAACGCTCGCCGGTTCAAGTTTGATCTGGCAGACGCGCCGCATATGGTAAGGATCGAAAAGGCCTGCCTCGCCCTACCCGCGTTTGAGCGCGCGCACCCAGACAACCAACCCGATGCCCCAAAACCATAAGAGGACTGCTCCATGAAACTTGCAACGCTCAATGATGGAACGCGCGATGGGAAGCTCGTCGTTGTCTCGAAAGACCTAACACGGTGCTGCGCGGCGGGATATATTGCACCGACTTTGCAGGCTGCTTTGGATGATTGGGACCACATTGCCCCCAAGCTTGAATTGCTGGCCACCGATGTTGAGCACAATGCAGTGCCTTGCGAACGCTTTCACGAGCGGGAGGCGCATTCGCCTTTGCCCCGCGCTTATCAATGGGCCGATGGCAGCGCCTATATCAACCATGTAGAGCTGGTCCGCCAAGCGCGCGGAGCAGAGGTTCCCGAGAGCTTTTATCACGATCCGCTCATGTATCAGGGCGGCTCGGACACATTCCTGCCGCCGCGCGCCGACATCCCCTTGGGCGATCCCAAATGGGGCTGCGATATGGAGGGCGAGGTCGCAGTTATCACTGATGACGTGCCGATGGGGGTCAGCGCTGATGATGCGGCTGGGCACATCAAGCTGGTCATGCTGGTCAATGATGTAAGCCTAAGAGGGCTTATCCCGGGCGAGCTCGCCAAGGGGTTTGGCTTTTTTCAATCCAAGCCTTCCAGCGCCTTTTCACCCGTTTGCGTCACTCCCGATGAGCTCGGTGATGCATGGTCGGATAGCCTCATTCACCTGCCGCTGATGGTGGATTATAACGGAGAGCCGTTTGGCCGCGCAGAAGCTGGCAAAGATGCGACATTCAATCTTGCACAGCTGGTCGCTCATGCTGCGAAAACGCGCGCGCTTGGGGCTGGCGCTATCGTCGGCTCTGGCACGGTCAGCAATAAAGGCACTGATGGCGGTCCGGGGCAACCTGTTGCGACAGGCGGGCTTGGCTATAGCTGCATCGCTGAAATCCGCATGATCGAGACGATCCGCGACGGCGATCCGTCGACGGGCTTTATGCAAGTGGGCGATAGCGTCAGGATCGAGATGCGCGACGCGCAAGGCCACTCTGTCTTTGGGGCGATCGAACAATCCGTGGTCGAGGCGTGAAGCAACAAAAAAAGGCGGGTCAGCCGATCATCTAAGATCAAGCCGCCCGCCCCTTTTAGGCCCTTTTCAGAGTCATCCTAATCAGGATTATATGCTGCGTGCGATCAGCATTTTCATGACTTCATTTGACCCACCAAAAATCCGCTGAATACGAGTATCGCGGTACATTTTGGCAATCGGATAGTCATTGATGTAGCCAGCGCCGCCATGCAGTTGGAGGCATTTGTCAACGACCTCGCTTTGCAGCTCTGTGACCCAATATTTGGCCATGCTTGCGGTCGCCACATCAAGCTCGCCTTTGAGCAATTTGGCGATACAATCATTCACGAAAACGCGCGCTGCTGTGCCGCGTGCCTTTAAGTCAGCTAGCACGAACTGGGTGTTCTGAAAGTCCCAGATGGTCTGCCCAAAGGCCTTGCGGTCTTTGACATATTCCACTGTCACTTCCAGCGCCTTCTCAATGCCATTGGCAGCGCCCATCGCGATCACAAGCCGTTCTTGCGGCAGCTCGCCCATGAGCTGGTAAAAGCCCTTGCCTTCGACCCCGCCCAGCACATTGTCGCTTGGAACAAACACATCATCAAAGAACAATTCTGACGTATCCGACGCATCAAGGCCAATTTTGTCGAGCTTCTTGCCGCGCTGAAAACCCTCTGCGCCCTCTGTTTCGAGCAGCATGAGCGAAATGCCCTTGGCGCGCTCGTTCGGGTCGGTCTTTGCCACAACAACAATGAAGTCGGCCGTCTGCCCGCTGGAGATATAGGTTTTAGCCCCATTGATACGGTAGCCATTGCCATCTTT
Source organism: uncultured Porphyrobacter sp. (assembly GCA_964613105.1). Lineage (GTDB taxonomy): Bacteria > Pseudomonadota > Alphaproteobacteria > Sphingomonadales > Sphingomonadaceae > Erythrobacter. Next base: position 2,467 of record CAZTFZ010000251.1, read on the forward strand.
CAAAGCGGTCGTGGTGATGGATTGAAGGTCAGAGCCAACACCCGGCTCTGTCATAGCAATCGCGCTGACCAACTCGCCGCTCACTAGCTTGGGCAGGTACTTTTGCTTCTGCTCTTCAGTGCCATGGCGGACCAGATAAGGCAGGATAATGGTGTTGTGCAAAGAAGCGCCAAAGCCATCAACGCCGTTTTTGAACTGCTGGTCAATCACCACCATGTCGTGACGAAAATCGCCGCCATGGCCGCCATATTCCTCTGGCACAGACACGCCGAGGATGCCGGCAGCCCCTGCTTCGTTCCAAAATTCGCGCTCCACCATGCCGTCTTCGCGCCATTTCTCCACCCGCTTTTCAGGAGCCGCAGAACGATAGAATTTGCCCACAGCATCAGCGAAGATCGAAATCTCCTCATCATCCATGAA
>CAZTFZ010000252.1:0-2880 GCA_964613105.1 uncultured Porphyrobacter sp.
ACCATGCGTCCGGTTGAAATGTCGCAAGAGGCAAGGCCAATCGCGCCGCGCAAAGGCGCAATCGCCACCAGACAATTGCTTGATTTGGGATCGAGCAGAGCCTCTTCGGTTAGCGTGCCAGCGGTCACAAAGCGCACAATGTCGCGCGCCACCAAAGCCTTTGAGCCGCGCCCCTCTGCCTTGGCGCGGACCTTGGCTTCCTCGGGGGTTTCTGTCTGTTCAGCGATGGCGACCCTGCAACCGCCCTTGATCAGCCTTGCCAAATAGCTTTCGGCTGAATGCACTGGCACGCCGCACATGGGAACCGGCTCACCCTCATGCTCCCCCCGGCTGGTGAGCGCGATATCGAGCACGCGGGCGGCCACTTTCGCATCCTCAAAGAACAGTTCGAAGAAGTCGCCCATGCGATAGAACAGCAAGGCATCGCCTGCTTCACGCTTTAACGCGAAAAACTGCTCCATCATCGGAGTAGGGGAACCAGATTTCTTTGCAGCCATGGTGGAAACAGCGCCTGCCCCTGTCGATCCGATTCGGGCAAGTTCCAAACTGCCGTTATTCCCCTTTCGCTTGCACAAGAAGCGCGTTAGGCAAGCGCTAACAGCACGCCTTTTTGGGCAGCATCGATTTTTTTACAGCATTGGACACGAATATGGCGGACAATAAGCAGGCTGGCTTTACCAAGCGCGAGGCGCTCTTTTACCACGAGACAATCCGGCCCGGTAAGATCGAGATTGTCGCTTCCAAACCCATGGCGAGCCAGCGCGATCTGTCGCTTGCCTATTCGCCCGGTGTGGCCGCGCCCGTTGAGGCGATTGCTGAAAACCCTGCTGATGCCGCGCGCTATACCGCTCGGTCCAATCTGGTGGCGGTTATTTCGAACGGCACTGCGATCCTTGGTCTGGGCAATTTGGGCGCGCTTGCTTCCAAACCTGTGATGGAAGGCAAGGCCGTCTTGTTCAAACGCTTTGCCGATGTGGACTCGATCGACATTGAGCTTGCGACAGAAGACCCCCAAGCCTTTATCGAAGCGGTCGCTTTGATGGAGCCGACCTTTGGCGGGATCAATCTGGAAGACATTAAAGCGCCTGAATGCTTTATCATCGAACAGGCCTTGCGCGACCGGATGAACATTCCGATCATGCATGATGATCAGCACGGCACTGCGATTATCACTGCGGCTGGTCTGCTTAATGCCTGCCATTTGACTGGGCGCAAATTCAAGGATGTGAAAATCGTTGTCAACGGCGCTGGCGCTGCGGCGATTGCTTGCACGGCTTTGGTGAAAGCGATGGGTGTTGCCCATGACAATGTCATCATGTGCGACCGCAAAGGGCCCATCCGGCGCGACCGCGACAAGGTGGATCAATGGAAAAGCGCTCACGCTGTCGATACTGACGCAACTACCTTGGAAGAGGCGCTCGATGGGGCTGACATTTTCCTCGGGCTGTCGGCAGCTGGCGCGTTAAAGCCCGAATGGGTCTCAAAAATGGCCGACAAGCCGATCATTTTTGCGATGGCCAATCCAGTGCCTGAAATCATGCCCGACGATGCCAAGAAGGTCCGCCCCGATGCGATTATCGCGACGGGCCGCTCTGACTTCCCCAATCAGGTCAACAATGTGCTGGGCTTTCCCTTTATCTTTCGCGGCGCTTTGGATGTGCAAGCCACTGCCATTAACGAGGAAATGAAGGTTGCAGCTGCCCGCGCGATTGCAGAATTGGCGCGCGAGCGTGTGCCCGAGGAAGTCGTCAGCGCTTATGGCATGAACCAGAAGTTTGGGACCGATTACATCATCCCTGCGCCCTTTGATCCGCGCCTGATTGAGGTCGTTTCATCCGCTGTTGCCAAAGCGGCGATGGATTCTGGCGTTGCGCAATCCAAAATCGAGGATTTTGACGCTTATGCCCTCTCGCTAAAAGCGCGCCTCAACCCGACCACCTCGGTGATGACGGGCGTTTATAATGAAGCCAAGGCCAATCCCAAAAGGATGGTTTTTGCCGAAGCGGAAGAAGAAGTCGTTCTGCGAGCGGCGATCCAATATCGCGATTTTGGCTATGGCACACCGATCTTGGTTGGCCGGACCAAGGCTGTGCTCGACAAATTGCACGGTCTTTCGGTTTCTGATCCGCAGAGCTTTGAGATCCAAAACTCAGCCGATTCAGAGCATGTGCCGGCCATGGTCGAGCTTTTGTATGAGAAGCTGCAAAGGCGCGGCTATACAGAGCGCGATGTGCGCCGCATGGTCAATCAAGAGCGCAATGTCTTTGCTGCCGCTTTGGTGGCGCTGGGGCATGGCGATGGGATGATTTCAGGCCTCACTCGCACCTTCTCGCAAAGCGCTCGCGAAGTGCGGATGGTGCTAGACCCGAAGCCGGGCGCTGTGCCATTTGGCATTCACATGATGGTCGGCAAGAACCACACGACATTCTTGGCCGATACGACGATTAACGAGCGGCCAACCGCTGAAGAGCTAGCCCATATCGCCAAGGAAACCGCAGCCGTTGCGCGGCGTATGGGGCATGAGCCGCGCGTTGCCTTCCTTTCCTACTCGACCTTTGGCAATCCATCGGGGCGTTGGCTGGGCAATATTCGCGAGGCAGTGGCCTTGCTCGATGCAGAAGATGTGGGTTTTGAGTATGAGGGCGAAATGGCGCCCGATGCTGCGCTCAATCCCAAAGTGATGGCGCAATATCCCTTTAGCCGCCTGTCTGCGCCTGCCAATGTGCTGGTGATGCCGGGTCTTCAATCGGCAAACCTATCGGCCAAAATGCTGCGCGAATTGGGCGGCGATGCGACGATTGGCCCGATGCTGATCGGGATGGAGAAGCCTGTGCAGATCGCACCAATGACTGCGATTGCGCCCGAGGTTTTGACCTTGGC
>CAZTFZ010000253.1:0-2866 GCA_964613105.1 uncultured Porphyrobacter sp.
TAATAGCGGGTCACATCATGGCCGATGCCAATCGCTGCCAATTGCACGGGCGATTGGGTTTCAATCCAGCCAATAACCTTGCGCAAATGCCCTTCAAGATAGCCAGCCGTATTGACCGACAAAGTGCTGTCATCGACGGGTGCTCCATCAGAAATCACCATCAAAATGCGGCGGTCTTCTGTGCGCGAAAGCAGCCGGTTATGCGCCCAGATCAGCGCCTCGCCATCGATATTCTCTTTCAGCAACCCCTCGCGCATCATCAGGCCCAGATTGCGCCGAGCGCGCCGCCACGGTTCATCGGCTTGCTTATAAAGGATATGACGCAAATCATTGAGCCTGCCGGGCTGTGCTGGCTTGCCATCAGCGAGCCACGCTTCGCGCGATTGGCCGCCTTTCCATGCGCGGGTGGTAAAGCCAAGTATCTCTGTCTTGACCCCGCACCGCTCCAATGTGCGCGCGAGAATATCAGCGCTGATCGCCGCGATTGAAATCGGACGGCCACGCATGGAGCCTGAATTGTCGATCAACAAGGTGACGACCGTGTCCTTAAACTCGGTATCGCGCTCTCTCTTATAAGACAGCGAATGACCCGGGCTGATGACCACCCGCGAAAGCCGTGCTGCATCCAGCATGCCTTCTTCTTGGTCGAAATCCCAGCTGCGGTTTTGCTGCGCCATCAGCCTGCGCTGGAGCCGGTTGGCAAGCCGAGTGACAATGCCTTGAAGCCCCGCCAATTGGCTGTCGAGATAGGCCCGCAAACGGTCCAATTCCTCGGCATCGCAAAGATCAGCCGCCTCGACCACTTCGTCAAAAGCATCGCTATAGGGTTTGTAGTCAAAATCCTCGGGAAGATCGGTCCAAGGCCGGTTCGGGCGCACGGGCATCATCCCATCATCGCCCTCGTCGCTGGGGTCGCCATCGGACATTTCGCCCTCGCCCTCAGTCTCCTCGGTTTCGCCTTCTGCATCGCCTTCTTGAGTGTCGCCCGCCATTTCGGCTGATTGCGGCTCGTCAGCGCCCTCTTGCTCGTCCTCGCCCTGCTCTTCCTCGGGCGTTTCGCCATCCTCTTCATCGCCGCCATCATCGCTGCCATCTTGGGCGTCTTCGGGCTTGGTGAGGTCGAGATTGCGCAGCAGATCAAGCGCAATGTCCTGAAAGCCGCGTTGATCGGTCAGCCGTTCGGCAAGCGCATCAATATCGCCGCCTGCCTCTTCCTCGATCCATTCGCGGACCATATCAACCGCAGGCGCGGCAGCTTCGGGAATGGCTTGGCCGGTCAGCTTTTCGCGCAGAAGCAAAGACAAAGCGCCCTCGATCGGGACTTCGCTTTTGTCTTGCGCCCTAGTGATCGGATCAGCGCCCATGCGCACCATGAGCGAGGCGTCGAGATTGCCCTTGATGCCGGGGAAATTGTTGGAGCCAAGCGCCTCATATCGGACTTGCTCAATCGCATCATAACAAGCCCGCGCAATCGGTTCTGGCGGAGCGCCATTGGCGTGCACAATCTCATTGTGATGGCGCAATTTGAGCGCAAAACTATCGGCAAAGCCGCGCGCTTCTTGGGCCTGAGCCTTGGGCAATTCGCGGCCCGGCAATGGCACACGAAAATTCTTGCCCGAGGAGGACGGCGCATCCGCGCTCCACGCGACCTCAATCTCTGCTTCATCGGCAAGCGCACGGCTGGCGCCGGTCAGCGCCTGCTTAAATCGGTCGAGAGGTGTTTGATCAGACATTCAACAATTGCCTAGCGCAAAAACGCTTGGTCTGGGTAGCGCCTTTATTGGGAGGGCAAAATTAAAGGCTCGATTACAAGATCGATTGCCCAGTGGTTTCCCAATCTTTCAAAAAGCCCTCAATGCCCTTGTCGGTCAGTACGTGGTTGAACAAGGCTTTGATCACTTTGGGCGGCGCAGTCATCACATCAGCGCCGATTTTCGCGCTTTCCAAAACATGGGTCACATGGCGCACGCTGGCGACCAAAATCTCGGTCTCAAAATCGTAATTGTCATAGATCAGTCGGATGTCGCTAATCAGCTCCATCCCATCTGTGCCATTGTCATCATGGCGGCCCACGAAAGGCGAGATAAAGCTCGCACCAGCCTTGGCCGCAAGCAGCGCTTGATTGGCAGAAAAGCACAATGTGACATTGACCATTGTGCCCTCGCTGCTGAGCGCTTTGCAGGTCTTGAGGCCATCAATCGTCAGCGGCACTTTGATGCAGACATTGTCCGCAATCTTGCGCAGAACCTCGGCCTCTTTCATCATGGTCGGATGATCAAGAGCAACCACTTCGGCGCTAACGGGGCCGTCTGTTAGCCCGCAGATTTCCTTCGTCACTTCCATGAAATCACGGCCTGATTTGGCAATCAAGGAAGGGTTGGTTGTCACCCCATCAAGCAGACCAGTGGCCGCCAAATCCTTAATCTCGTCAATTTCAGCTGTGTCTGCGAAGAATTTCATCTCTGGCTCCGGTTTCGAATCGTTGCATCATGCTTTGCACAGCGATGCGCGAGATGCCAGCAAACCCCTGTTGAAATAGGCCCAGAAACGCGGCGCAAGGGACGGCGCAAAAACGCGAACTAAGTGCAGATAGAGCGCACTTAGCACGCAGTTAAGCGACACCTTACCCTATGGCAGGTTAGAGCACGCCAGCTCCGCCAAAGACGCTGATCAAAGACGGGTCATTGGTGCTGCTGGGATCGGCGCGAATAGCCGCTTCCTCTATGCCCATTTCCTGCCAGATCGTGTTGTTAACAGAAGTGCTGAGGCTTTGCGCAGCGCCGCCAATATCAACGCCCGATGCAGAGTTGATAAGCTGGCTGATAACAGGATTGTTCGTTAGCTGAATGGCCTTGCCAAGTTCAGG
>CAZTFZ010000254.1:0-1274 GCA_964613105.1 uncultured Porphyrobacter sp.
CACTGGTATGGTGTTTATCGATCCAGAGCGTTGGCCAAAAGATATCCTACCCGGCACGGCAAGGGCTCCGGCACCTAAGCCGCCGCCAGCCAATTTAACGCCTGCGCAATTGGCGAGTTACAGACAAGCCGCTGCTTTCACGGCCAGCCTTGCTGCTGCGCAGCCGCAGGCCAATCATTTTGAACTGCGTTTTCAAGCCGCAGCAGAGCAATATACTCGCGATTGGGGCAATTTGCCGCAAGAGATTTTGCCGCGCGGCAGCAGTTTTCGTCTCGGAGCATCGGGCGCTCGCACGCAAGGGCTGCGCCGCCGCTTAGGGCTTGCTGAGGGTCGCGATTTCGACGCTGAATTGGCCGCAAAAGTGCGCCGCTACAAGCGCGCGCATGGGCTGGGCGACAATGCAGTGGCCGACAATCGCCTAATCAACTCATTGAACCTTGGCGCGAGCCATTATCTGCGCACGATCGCCGTCAATCTGGCCAGGGCGCAGGAAATCCCGATCAATCCGGGCAAGCGCTATCTGCTTGTCGATACCGCCTCGCAGACCTTGCATATGTATGAGGGTAAGCAGGCGGTTGATCGCATGAAAGTTGTGGTCGGCAAGCCAAGCGACCCCACCCCGATGATGGCCGCTTTGGTGAGCTATTCCGTGCTCAATCCCTATTGGAATGTCCCGCCAGATTTGACCCGTGATCGCTATGCGGCGCGGGCGATAAATGGCGGGCCGCGCTATCTTTCGACACGCGGGTTTGAAGCCTTGTCTGACTGGACGGCTAACCCCCGAGTGCTGTCGTATGACGAGGTGGATTGGCAAGCTGTTTCAGCTGGTGAGACGGTCCTTCGCCTTCGCCAAAATCCCGGCCCCGGCAATGGTATGGGTGACATAAAGTTCATGTTTCCCAACCCCTTAGGGATATATCTTCATGACACGCCGAGCAGGCAATTGTTCGCTGAGGATGAACGCGCATTTAGCGCAGGATGCGTGCGGGTAGAGCGGGCGTGGGATCTGGCGCGCTGGTTGTACGGAACGGCGCCGGTGGCAGAACAGGGCGCGGCAGAGCAACAGGTGGTCATGCCTGAGCCTGTGCCGATATATATCACTTATTTCACCGCGCTGCCGGTAGAGCTTGGCTCTGGCGATTTTGGCTTCACCTTCCGCGAGGATATCTACAATCGCGATGCCGGCGCGAAACTGGCCGCTCTGCCCGAGCCGGAACCCGTTCGAGCATCGGTTTCGGCCCCGTCATTGGATTATGCAGACGGTCTGAATTGAG
>CAZTFZ010000254.1:1374-2842 GCA_964613105.1 uncultured Porphyrobacter sp.
CCGCGAGCCAGAACTTGCTCGACAATTTTGCGGACATTGACCACCGATTTTAGCCGCGCGCCAAGCAAGGCCGTTCCTGATATTTTGCGCTGAATGAACAGCGTTTCAGCAGGCGGGACATGCCAGCTGTCGCGGTCTTCTGCGATCGCCATTCCCTCGTCACGGATGACCGGCACAAAGGCTCTGTCGCCAAAATCGAAGGGCGCATCGCGGGCCAATTCTTCAACGATAATGCCGATCATTTTATCGACCCGTTCGCGGTGCTTTTCTGCAACGGCTGCGGGCATGAATTGCGCATCAATAGTGGCCTGCAAAACCCGTTCTGGATCGCGGTCTAGCCCAGCCTCGATCAGATTTCGGTAAGAGGCAGCGATAGGCGCGCTAACTTCGCGCGTGGCCCCAAAATCGAGCAAGATGATTTTGCCGCTATCGTGGTCGAAACGGTAATTGGCGAAATTGGGGTCGGTTTGCATGATCCCCAGCTCGAACAATTCGCGCGCCACCAGCTCAATCATAAAGCCGCCGACACGGTCGCGCAGTTCTTGCGGCGCATCCTCAAGGCTCTCAATCGCAACGCCTGGCTCAAAGCTCATGGCAAGGATTTGTCCGGTGGTGAGCGCCTCGTCCAATTGCGGCACGACAAATTCATCGCGGTCGGCAAGGATTTCGCCATAACGGCGCATCATCGCGCCCTCGCGCTCGTAATCGGCTTCCTCGTGCAATTGCTCTTTCGCCGCAGCAAGCAGCGGGTCGAGGTCCAAATGGCTGGGCAAAAGCCCGGTTAGATTGAGCAGCCTAGCGACATTGTCGACATCGCTATCAATGCTGGTCGCAACGCCGGGATATTGCACTTTGATAGCCAGCGTCCGGCCATCGCGGGTCAGCGCCCTGTGGACCTGTCCGATAGACGCAGCGGCAATCGGACGCGGCTCAAACCGGCGAAACTGCTTGCGCCAGTCCGGCCCCCATTGGTCGCGCAGAACCTTGTCGAGCTGTTTGGGCGGCATGAAATTGGCCTTGTCGCGCAATTGCCCCAAAATTTCGGTGAGCTCAGGCGGCAAGACATCGCCTGCATCCATGCTGATCATTTGCCCCAGCTTCATCGCTGCACCGCGCAAATGGCTTAGCCGTTCAGTGACGCGTTTGATATTGCCTGGTGTCAGCAGCAATTCGTCCATCTTGGGGCGTTCGCCTGCGGCCAGCTTGCGCGCGCCCTCGGCCAGCATTCCGCCAGCAACCCCGCCTGCCATTCGGCCAAAGCCTGACAGGCGCGATAAGCGCCCGCTTGGAACGGAGCTTTCGCGCAGCCTATCAGAGCGTGTGCTTGGTGGCGGAAAATCGGATGCATCATCGCTCATGATGGTGGCATCTGCGCCTCTAGCAATGGCTTTGCAATAGCTTGCCAAGCCGCACCCCGTGCAAAGCGCGCATGATCAGGTGCGCAGGTTTTCAGGGACGGGCTTGAGCG
>CAZTFZ010000255.1:0-2817 GCA_964613105.1 uncultured Porphyrobacter sp.
TGCCTCAGCAAATCCCTTCCTACGACCATTCGCATGATCTGATTGGTGCCCTCAAGGATCGAGTGGACGCGCAAATCGCGCCAGAACCGCTCAATCGGGTAATCCTGCAAATAGCCATATCCGCCGTGCAATTGCAGCGCCTTGTCAACGATGGCAGAGCCATTGTCGGTCGCCAGCCTTTTGGCCATGGCCGAAAATCGCGTTTTATCAGGCGCGTTTTCGGTGACTTTGGCTGCTGCGAGATAGAGCAGTGCGCGCGCTGCTTCCAGATCGGTAGCCATGTCTGCAAGAGTGAATTGCGTATTCTGAAAATCTGCGACCGCTTGGCCAAATTGCTTGCGCTCTTTGGTATAAGCGATGCTTTCATCCAAGCATCTTTGCGCCCCGCCCAGCGAACATGCGCCAATGTTGAGGCGGCCTCCGTCGAGGCCCATCATGGCTATGCGAAAGCCTTCTCCTTCCCCGCCGATAAGGTTTTCAGCTGGAACCCGCACATCTTCTAAAATCAGCTGCGCGGTGGGCTGTGAATGCCAGCCAAGCTTTTTTTCATTCGCACCGAAAGAGACGCCGGGCATGTCCTTTTCAATGACCATGCAAGAGATGCCTTTGGGGCCGTCTTCACCAGTGCGGACCATGGCGACATAGACCTCGTTCGAGCCTGCGCCGGAGATGAATTGCTTGGAGCCATTGAGCACATAGTGATCGCCATCCTTGCGCGCGCTGGTTTTGAGCGCCCCTGCATCGGAGCCACTGCCGGGCTCGGTCAGGCAATAGCTTGCCATATGTTCCATCGTGACAAGCTGGGGCAGATATTTGGCCTTTACCGCATCGCCGCCAAAACGGTCGATCATCCATGCGGCCATATTGTGGATCGAGATAAAGGCCGAGGTTGAAGGGCAGCCATAGGCCATCGCCTCCATAATCAGCGCGGCTTCCAAGCGGCCAAGGCCAATCCCGCCGCTCTCTTCAGACACATAGATCGCGCCAAAGCCAAGCTCTGCCGATTGCCTTATCGTGTCGGCTGGGAAGATGTGTTTTTCGTCCCATTCGCCAGCATGGGGCGTGATATTGTCGGCGGTAAAGCGCTGCGCCATCTCTTGGATCGCAAGCTGATCGTCGGTGAGTGCAAATTGTCCTGTCATGAAATCAGTCCTAGCGCGGCATTGGAAGGGATAAAAGGTCAAGATAAGCGCATAGTTATTTTCAGAATGTAACCATGGCCGAATTTCGGCGAATCATAAGATAACAAATATTGAGCGGGGTGATGGCAATGACGAACGGCGCGCAAGAGATCGTTTTGGTTTACAACGCTGACGGCGGCATGTTTGCCGCCCTTATGGACTCGGTCCACAAAGTCGTTTCGCCAGCGACATATTCCTGCCCCTTGTGCAAGGTCAGTCATGGCGCGGTTTCAATGCGGTTTGAATGGCGCAATTTCCTAGGCCAATTGCCCAATCGAAAAATTTTTTATCACCGTGATGAGTTCAATAAGCTCTACCCGGATTCTCCCTATGAACTACCAGCAATTTTCTTAGGGGAGGCCACGGGCGAGCTGTCTGTGTTGATTGGCCGGCTAGAGATGGAGCGCCTTGACGATGTTGAAGATTTGATTGCGCTGATGAAAGAGCGCTTGGCCATTGGAGGGTAAGGTCTAGTCCGCGATCAAGGCCTCGGCCTCGATCTCGACCTTCCATTCTGGCCGGCAAAGCCAAGCAGCGCCGACCATGGTCGCAGCTGGCTGAGCAGGGCCGAAAAAGCGTGCATGAACCTCGCCAACGGCAGACTGGTCATTGGGGTCGGTTAGGAACATGCGAGTGCGAATGACGTCGTCTACGCTGCCGCCCAGCTCTTCAATCGCAGCGACAATCAGCGCGCAGCAGCGCTCTGCTTGTTTTGCAGCATCGCCCGGCGTGGTGGAACCATCAGCCTCGACCGGGCCTGTGCCTGCGATGCAGATGCGGCCTCCAACGCGAACGCCTCTGGCAAAGCCAAATTGTGCCTCGAACGGAGAGCCTGAAAAGCTGCGATGCGCTTGTGCATTTCGGGTCATTCGCAGGCGATACGTTTGATCGTCATCTCATAATCATAGCTGACACGCAGCCGATCATAGCGCAAATCGGCGGTGACGCGCGCCTCTGGCGGGATCCATTGCAGCGACCGAGCGCCGCTTTCCTTGAGCAAATGCGCGCCCAAATCTTGGGTCGCAGTGGTTTGCAGCCAGCTTTGCAGCCCGCGCGCATTGCATTGTCCGCCTGCCGATACTTCACGCTCTTGAATGGGCTGTTCTGGAGCAGATGCTACAGTTTCGCTTGCACTGTAAGAACTGCACCCGCTGAGAAACAGCGCCGGTGTCAGCAAAGGAATCGTAAAAGCGGCTCTATGCATCATACTGCCTTATGAAAACTAGCCCATGGTTGGGATGATGAAGGCGTTGCCCTGATCGCCTGAACCATCCGCAGTTCCATCTGGCCAGCGCTGAGTGATCTTTTTGACTTTTGTCCAAAATTTCAGCCCCTCCATCCCATATTGATCGGTATCGCCAAAGCCTGAGCGCTTCCATCCGCCAAAGCTGTGGTAGGAAACGGGGACCGGAATGGGCACGTTGATACCCACCATGCCAACGTTCACACGGCTCGCAAATTCTCGTGCAGCATGGCCATTGCGAGTGAAGATTGCGACGCCATTGCCATATTGGTGATCGCTGGGAAGCCGCACCGCTTCTTCAAAATCATTGGCGCGAACGATTTGCAGAACGGGTCCGAAAATCTCTTCCTGATAGCTCGACATTTGCGGTGTCACTCGGTCGATCAATGTGGG
>CAZTFZ010000256.1:0-2802 GCA_964613105.1 uncultured Porphyrobacter sp.
AAGGGGAAGGGCAAGCTTGCCCTATTGCTGTCTGGGTTCCTGCCCGGCATATTCCTGCTTGGTTTCAACATTGGCACTGGCAGCGTCACCACAATGGCCAAAGCTGGCGCAACTTACGGCATGTCCTTGCTATGGACCGTGCTCATATCGTGTCTTGCCACCTATGTGATGATCCTTGCCTATGGGCGCTACACCTTGGTGACTGGCGAGACGGCGCTTCAAGCTTTTCGCAAGCACATTCACCCTGCGGTTGGCCTGTTCTTCATTGTCGCCCTTACCGCAGGTGTTTGCGGCAGCGTGATGGGCGTTATGGGCATCGTTGCAGAGATCAGTTTTGAGTGGTCGAAGTCCTTCATCGCGGGCGGTATCGCGCCAATCTATTGGGCCGGATTGTTCATCGCGCTTGTTTATTTCATCTTTTGGAATGGCCGCACTCAAGTGTTTGAGCGCAGCTTGGCCGTAATCGTAGCCATTATGGCAGCCTGCTTTGTGCTCAATTTCTTTCTGCTCATGCCGCCTGTATCGAGCATGGTAAGCGGGCTTGTGCCATCGGTTCCTGCCGCCATCGAAGGCGAGGCGCGCGGACCGCTGCTGCTAATCGCGTCGATGGTCGGGACAACATTGTTCTCCGGCTTGTTCATCATCCGCACCACTCTGGTCAAAGAGGCTGGCTGGACCATCAAAGATATGCCGCAGCAGCGCCGCGATGCTGGCTTTGCAGCGCTTATGATGTTCGTGATCAGCGCCGCGATTATGGCAGCAGCGGCAGGCTCTCTCTACGCAGAAGGGGTGGGGCTGGACGCGCCTGCGCAAATGATTGGCCTACTAGAACCTTTGGCAGGGCCGCTGGCGGCCTCGATCTTTGCCATTGGGATCATAGCTGCAGGCGTCTCCTCGCAATTTCCCAATGTGCTGATGCTGCCTTGGTTGATCTGCGATTATCAGGGCAGCCCGCGCGATATGACCCTGCCGCATTTTCGGATAATGGTCTTTGCAATCTCGCTATTGGGGCTGGTCGTGCCACTGTTTGACGCGCGGCCTTTGTTTGTGATGATCACGTCGCAAGCGTTGAATGTCGTTGTTTTGCCTCTGACAGTGGCGTGTATCCTCTATCTGGGGAACCGGGCAGATTTGATGGGCGAGCATCGCCATGGCCTTCTTACCAATGCCGCGCTCGCGGCGATCCTTGTCTTTTCGTTCATTACCAGCTTCATGGGCTTTCAAGGCCTGTTGAGCATGATTAGCTGATGGCAAAGAGGCCGCAGCAAGCTTCGTGGCATCGGCCGCACAAACAGGATGGGTGGTTTTATGCGTGAATCGTGGCGTTGGTTTGGGCCCAATGATCCGGTAACCTTGGCTGAGATACGCCAGACGGGTGCGACCGATATCGTTAGCGCTCTGCATGACATTGCGATTGGTGAGCCTTGGCCAGAAGCGGCTATCCAAGCGCACAAAGACCTGATTGAGGCGGATAACCAGACCATGTCGCCTTTGGTGTGGAGCGTGGTTGAGAGCATTCCGGTTCATGACGACATCAAGCTTGCCGCACCCGGCCATCAGAAATATATCGACGCTTGGATCGTATCGCTCAAGAATCTGGCCGCTCAAGGCATCAAGACCATTTGCTACAATTTCATGCCCGTCATCGATTGGACCCGCACGGATTTGCGCTATCAATTGTCCAATGGCGCTTATGCTTTGCGGTTCGATCAGGACCAATTTGCCGCTTTTGATCTGTTCATCTTGGAACGCGATCAAGCAAATGCCGATTACAACGATAAAGAGCTAGAGCGCGCCCGCGCCGTGTTCGAAGCAATGTCTAGTGAGGAACGGCACAGCCTCACTCAAACAATTATTGCTGGACTGCCTGGCAAAATGACAGAGGCCTATTCGCTGGATGACTTCCGCAAGGCTTTGGCGCGTTATGCGCATATGGATCACGCCGCATTGCGGGGCAACCTTGTCGCATTTCTAGAGCAGGTTTTGCCGCACGCAGAGGCACTGGATGTAAAGCTCGCCATTCATCCCGATGATCCGCCATGGGATATGTTCGGCCTGCCGCGCGTGATTTGCACCCGCCAAGACCTCGATAAGCTTTTCGATGCAGCGCCCAATCCAGCCAATGGAATGACCTTATGCGTTGGCACTTATGGCAGCAGGCCAGACAATGACTTGCCCAAAATGGCCGAGATCTATGCTGACCGGATATATTTTGCCCATTTGCGAGGGGTGTCGCGCGACCCTAAAGAGCAACGCTCTTTTACCGAAGCGAGCCATTTGGATAGCGATATTGATATGGTTCGGGTCATCCGCAACTTGCTCGAAAATGAACGAGAATCGGCTGACGAAATTCATATAAGACCCGATCACGGCCATCTTATGATGGGTGATATTGGCAGCACATCTAACCCCGGATACTCAGCCATTGGTAGGATGAAGGGTCTTGCAGAAATCCGCGGAGTGATCAAAGCGATCTCTGCCGACTAGGGTTTTTGTCAAGGCAGGACTGTTCAGATGGAGTGAGCGCAAGATTGCCGAATCTCACTTATAGCTCTGAATTATAATGATAATTACACCTTCATTCTCAGTTCTCTTGAGTACCAATGCGCATTTTAAAATTGGTATGACAAAATGGTTTTGATGCAAGGCTGCCACACTTTCTGAAAAGGCTTGCAGACCGGTTGACACATTGGTCTGGCCTGACGCATTAGAGAAGGCCAGAGAAACACATTGGGGAGAGTATCTGATGACTAAACGTCGTTTTTTCGGCGCGTCCATGACGCGCAAATCAAAATTCACTAC
>CAZTFZ010000257.1:0-2779 GCA_964613105.1 uncultured Porphyrobacter sp.
ACTAATCGCCGCCATTTAGGAGCATCGCGATCACCCCCAAAGAACTAGCCCTCGCCAACCGGCTTGCCGATGCAGCAGGCGCTGTCATCAGCCCCTTGTTCCGCAGCGCCTTTGATAGCGAGCGCAAAGCGGACCAAAGCCCCGTGACCGAGGCTGATCGCGGCGCTGAGGCCGCCATGCGCGCTATCTTAGAGGCCGAGCGTCCCGATGATGGCATCATTGGCGAGGAATATGGCACACACAATGAAGGCGCTGGCCGGCAATGGGTGCTCGACCCGATTGATGGAACCGTCAGCTTTATGTCTGGCCGTCCGATCTTCGGCACGCTCATCGCTTTGATGCAGGATGGCTGGCCTGTGCTGGGCATTATTGACCAACCGATTGCAGGCGAACGCTGGGTGGGCCAAATCGGCAAAGGCACGACCTTTAATGGCACGCCCGTTCGGACCGCGCCGTGCAGCGCTTTGCCTCAGGCCAAGCTTGCAACCAGCAGCCCGCACTATTTCGACGCTGAGGGCGCTGATGCCTATATGAAGGTCGCCAGCGCAGTGGGCGGCGATGCGCGTCAGGGCATGATTGTCTATGGCGGTGATTGCTACAATTATGGCCTGCTTGCCTCGGGCCATCTTGATATTGTGTGCGAGGCTGGCCTCAAGATTTATGATTATGCAGCGCTTGTCCCTGTGGTTGAGGGGGCGGGCGGCACTATGTCTGATTGGCAGGGCAATCCGCTTGATGCAGGCAGCGATGAGGGGGGCGGGGCCAATGTGATTGCCTTGGGCGATCCTGCGCGGCTCGACGATGTGCTGGAGGCCATGGGGGGCTCTTAGGCCTCTTGGCGTAGGGGTAGGGGGGAGGCTAAGACGGCTCCGCTCACAAAGAATCCTTGCATTTTGTGACACGGTCATTAAGGCCGCGCTCTTCACTGACATGTGAAACAAATGCCGGTCTGGCCAGTTAGGGCTGCCAGGGCTGGTTTAATGTGTCTTTTGATCCTTTAGGAGATGAAAATGCCCAAGCTGAAAACCAAAAGCGGTGTGAAGAAACGCTTCAAATTCACCGCGACTGGCAAGATCAAGCACGGTGTTGCTGGCAAGCGCCACCGTTTGATGAGCCATAATGCGAAATATATCCGCCAGAATCGCGGGACCGAAGTGGTCAGCGATGCTGATACGAAAACGATCAAGAAATGGGCGCCATACGGCCTCGGTTGATTGGATTATTGGGCGGTTAAGGCCGCTTAACGAAGAAGGATATAACTCATGCCTCGCATTAAACGCGGCGTCACCACACGCCAGAAACACAAGCGGCTACTCGAACAGGCCAAGGGCTATCGCGGCCGCCGCAAAAACACCATCCGTGTCGCGCGTCAGGCGGTCGAAAAGGCCGGCCAATACGCCTACCGCGACCGCAAGGTTAAGAAGCGCAGCTTCCGTGGCCTTTGGATCCAACGGATCAACGCTGCTGTTCGCGCAGAAGGCCTCACCTACTCGCAATTCATGCATGGCGCTAAACTTGCCGGTATCGAATTGGACCGCAAAGTCATGGCTGATCTGGCGATGAATGAAGAAGCGGCGTTTAAGACGATTATTGCGCAAGCGAAGTCGGCCCTACCTGCATAATTTCTATCGTCCAGCCAGACTGGTTGGACTGATTGAGAACGCTCAAAAACAAGGGCGCTTACCTATCGGGTGAGCGCCCTTGTTTGCGTTGTAGTTTGTAGTTCGGCGCCAATTGCCTTGTAAGTTTTGGCCAAAGGGGCCATTATCTGTTCATGGAAGAGCAAGCTTCAAGCGGGCCGATCACCATAGCGGACCAAGCAAGCGGGCCTGAGGTTCGCAGCGAATTCTTCACCCCACCGGAAGAATTCGAAGGCTGCTTTACGACCTTCTACCATCTGGAAGTGAACCTTTCAGACGGCCTCACGGTTGAGGATTATTTGCAGCCTGAATGGGCCAATATCCGTTTCTTTTGCGAGGGTGTGCCAAACGCTCAAGTCGGCGAGAGCAAAGTTGCAGGCTTTCCTTTTGTCGCGACCGGGCCAAGTTCGCTGCCCTGCCGGTTTGAGCTCGGCAAAGCGCGCATGTGGGGCATTGGTTTTATGCCTTTGGGCTGGGCGCGGTTTATCGATTCCGATGCGCGCTCGCTTGCCAATCTTGTGTGCGACGGCAGTACCCATCCGGCCTTCGCCAAATTTGCTGAGCTGATGCCTGCGCTTTGCGAATCCGGTCTTTCGATGGAGCAGCAATATGACGCGATTATCGCCGCTATGCGCCGTCTAGCGCGGCCACATCGTGACGAGGCAAAGATCGCCCGTGTCCATCAGGCAATCGTCGATCCAGAGCTTTTGACCGTAGCTGAATTGGCGGACGCCAGCGGGATGAGCATTCGCTCTTTAGAGCGCGTTTGCGAGCGGTTTTTTGGCTTCCCGCCCAAGCTCTTGATGCGCCGCCAGAGGTTTATGCGCACTCTGTCGGCGTTCATGCTGCAAAAGGACCGACGCTGGACTGGCGCAATGGATGATCACTATTATGATCAAGCGCAGTTTAGCCGCGAGTTCGCTGAATTTATGACCATGAACCCCAGCGAATATGCCAGCCGCGATCATCCCATCTTATCCGCCTTTATGGAGGCGCGCGCGCGCCTTTGGGGCAGTGCGGCGCAAACTTTGGACAAGCCAAGCCGCAAGTAAATGCCCAGCGAAGGCTAAACTGGCCGAAATTGGAGCAATCTTGCAAATACACAGTTGGTCTGGCGCGCTGGGCGGGCTAGGGCCGTT
>CAZTFZ010000258.1:0-2772 GCA_964613105.1 uncultured Porphyrobacter sp.
CGAAGCGGGAGAGGCTGTGTTCACAGTGACAACCATTCGCGCAGAGCGGCTGGCGATGCAAGCCGATAACGCGCTTCGCTTGTTTCGCGCTCGCCAATTGCAATGCCAAATCCGCCCGCATCAGCGCAGGCACGAAAGCCATCATCATCGGTTACGTCATCGCCAATAAACACTGGCATAGCGTCTGCGAAAGGGGGAGAGGCAAGCAGGGCTCTAACCGCAGTGCCTTTATTAGCATCTGAGCTGAGCAATTCGATCACGCATTTGCCTCGGCTTACAGCACAGCCATGCCTTGCTGCGATCCCATTGGTTGCGGCCATCAAGGCCTCGCCAAGCTGAGGTGCCGCACGATAATGCAGAGCCAGCCCGTGGGGCTTATGCTCTAGCGTCACTCCATCATAAGCCTTGGCCAGCGAAGTCAGATCATCGCTTGCCGCCTGCGAAAGGCCTTGCGGTTTTGCGCCCAATGGAGAGCCATCAGCAGCCAGAACATCGGCCCCGTGCGAACCAGCGCGCGCAATGGCCAGTGGTCCCAAATGGGCCTCAAGATCGACCAAGGAGCGGCCAGACACCAGCGCGAGCTTTCCATCAAGCCTTGTGTTCAATCCGTTCAAAGCCTCGGACAAATCATCGGGAGGCGCGATGGCGTCAGGCGTCGAGGCAATTTCAACGAGCGTTCCATCGAAATCGAGGAACAGGGCAAGCGAACCCTTGCCGCGCAAACTGGCGAAATCGGGCGGTGCTGGCAATTCCATCAGCCGCGCTGCACACTCTCGAGCAATTCGGCCGTCACTGGATAGCCTGCATCTTTCATAATCGTCAGCATTGGCTTGCCATCTTCATCTGCAACCTGCGGGATGATGGTGCGCACTGGGATCGCTTCTGCCTGCGCTTTAGCTTCTGCAAAATTGCCAAACAGAGCGAGGCGTTCGAGGTTGCGGCGGGTCGGGAAAATCACCTTAATGTCGCCTTTTTCGGCTGCATCGAGCGCGCCTTGGGCTGTGCTCCAAAACAAATGCGTGGTTTCGGATAGGTCCGCTTCAATATCGACCGCGCCCGTGCCCAGATCAGCAAGATAGAAGCGGGTGTCATAAACGCGAGGGATCCGCTCGTTCTTGGGGAACCAGCGGGCAAAATAGGTTAGCTGATCGAGGTCAAGCGCCCAATCAAACGCTTCCAAGACCTTGTCGAGGGTTTTAACCTCCAATAGCATTTCACGCGCTGCCTTGGCCTTGCCTGCATCCACATCGCCACTGATACCAATGGCAAGCCCCGTTTCTTCTAAAGTTTCACGCACGACAGCGATGCGATTGGCGATGTCTTCCCTATCGCCCGAAAGCTCTAACCTGTCAGCCAGCTCAAAATCAGCATCGTCGACCCGCCCGCCCGGAAACACTGCCATGCCGCCTGCAAAGGTCATGGTACGCGACCGGATCGTCAATAGGATTTCCGGCGGTTTTTCAGCTTCTGGATTGTTGCGAAAGATCACAACAGTCGCTGCAGGGATGCCTTCAACAGATGAAGCTGGGGACGTTTGAGACGGTGTTTTGCTTGCCATACTCTACGGTGTGGCGCGGCTTAGGGTGTATTACAAGCGTGCACGCGCGAGGCTCGCACAGCAAATTGCATAAGGGTGTCGGAAAAGCTTACACTAGCACCCTATGGTAAGCAGATTTTAACCATCCAAACCGGCAGAAAACCAAGCTTTATCAAGTTTGGCACGATGGCTGCAATACAGCAATCATCTGAATTAGTCTTCGATAAAAGAGGCGGAACCACCCTGGTCTCTCGGTTCCGCCTCCCCGAAATAAAACGAATGCCCAAACTTGGGCGAAAAACAATTTGCTAGGAACCACCCAGTTCCATTTTTCAGTGAGTAAGGGCTCGGTTTAGTCTCCTAAAGCCCCGAGAGTTGAAAACACAGATAAGGCCCGTCCGAATTTGCCCCCGTGGACGGGCCTTTTTCTTTTCTTGAGATATTTTGATTGCTCAACGATAGAGCCGCAACGCGCTAGCCCTCGGCTTTTGCGACCGCTTTCTCGTCCATCATTTGCTGAAGCTCGCCCGCTTCAAACATTTCCATCATGATGTCGCTGCCGCCAACAAATTCACCCTTCACATAAAGTTGAGGGATGGTTGGCCAATCGGAAAAGCTCTTAATGCCTTGGCGCACTTCCATGTCTTGCAGCACATCAACGCTGTCATAAGCGACGCCGCAATGGTCAAGAATGGAAATCGCACGACTGGAAAAGCCGCATTGCGGGAAAAGCGGTGTGCCTTTCATGAAAAGCACAACATCATTGCCGCCGACAATCTCGGTAAGGCGGGCGTTGATATCGCCGGAAGCTGTTGCGGGTGCGTTATTGTCAGACATGCTGGATGGACCTTTCAGCAGAGTTTGCTTTCGTTTTAGGGTATTGGCGTTATGGGGCTCAGTTGGGGGCTAGCGTTGTCAGTTGCAAGGCATGCAGTTCGCCGCCCATGCGCTCTCCCAAGGCTTGATAGACCAATTTGTGCTGTTGCACGCGCGATTTACCTGCGAATTGCGGCGCAGTGACGGTCGCTGCCCAATGGTCATTATCGCCTGCCAAATCCTTCATCTCGACCGTGGCACCGGGCAGGCCTGCAAGGATCAAAGCCTCAATATCGGGCGCGCTCATCGGCATGATTTATCTCCGCTCGTGAAAAAAGGGGGGGCTGAAAAAGGGACGGGGGCTTAAAAAAAGGTATAGGGTAGGACGACCGAGCGCCTCAGCTATCGCTCATCAATTG
>CAZTFZ010000259.1:0-2763 GCA_964613105.1 uncultured Porphyrobacter sp.
GGCCAGATAAGGTCGGCAGGCGTCAACAGGTTTTCGCGGTGAAGCGAACGGCTCCACCCAGTGGCTCGTGATCGGCGCAAGCGCGTGTTGGGATAGCTTTGGGTCGTCATGCGCTTAGCTCTGTGGCAGAATACCGTCAGATGCAAGCCAGCTGATCTGCGTCAGCTATCAGCGCCCGCTGTTTGCTTAGGCGCATTTCCGGCCACAGGAACAGGCGCATCAAGCTTGTCGATCTCGCGCTTTGGGGCATCCTCGCCGCGTTCATCTGGCAGCACCTCCAAATCGGCCAGAGCCGACCCCGGCGTTACCGATTTGATGACCGCCAATTGCTCGCGAAAACGCTTTAGCTCAGCCCCGCTCAATTGCGCGCGCGTGACAAATTTTACGTTTGCGGGGTTGATCGACTTGCCGCCGCGATAGACCTCATAATGCAAATGCGGGCCCGTCGAGAGACCGGTTGAACCGACATAGCCGATCACTTGGCCGCGCCGCACTGCCTGCCCCTTGCGCACGGCAATCCGGCTCATATGGCAATAGCGGGTATCGAGCGAACCGCCGTGCTTCAAACGCACCGCTTTGCCGCAGCCGCCCATGCGGCCAGCGCCGCTCACTGTGCCATCGGTTACGGCCAGAATGGGCGTTCCATGGCGAGCGCGAAAATCAAGGCCGGAGTGCATCCGCCGATAGCCCAAAATCGGGTGGCGGCGCATGCCATAGCCAGAACTTGTCGCGCCGGGCACAGGCCGCACGAAACCGCCGCGTTCCTCGCCAACGCCAGAAGCCTCGAAAAAGCGCGCTTTGTTGTCGCCGCCTTCCTCGACCCAGCGCATCAATTGGACGCGGGGTTTTTCTCCGCGATCAATCCCCGCATAGAGCAATTGACCCGCTTGCCGTTCGCCCGTTGCAGCGCGGCGATGGGCCAAAATCATATCAAATGTGTCGGTGGATTTAATCCCACTGGCCACATTCACCTGTTTTGACAATTCTTTGAGATAGGCTTGGATGGCGCTTGCGGGCGCTCCTGCTGCGCGGGCTGAGCGATAGAGGCTCTCACCCACTTGCCCGCGAATGCGCAAGGGCGTCTCATCAACGCGGATGAAGTCTTTGCTCAAGGCCAGCTGGCCACCGTCTGAAACGCGGTCAATCGTGAGCGATAGGTCAAAAGCAGCGCGGAATGTGAGCGAATTGAGCGGACGCGGAGCCTTTTCAGCGGGGCGCCGGCCAAGGGTGATATCGACCTCAGTCCCCGCTTCCAATTGCGACAGAGGAATGGCGTCTTCGACCAAAGCAATCACTCGGTCAGCATCAGAGCGGCTCATCCCAGCGCGCACCAACATGCTGCCAAAATTGCCGTTCTGACCCAAGCGAGCCAGCAATTGCACTTGCGGGCGTTCGGGCGCTGCGGCCAGAGTGCGGACAGCTTCTGTGGCCGCCATGCGCCGTCCGCTGTCGGCGCCAAGCCCCAAGGGCATAATCATCTGGCTGCGATATTCTTCGCGAGCGGCCTCGTCGATGTCGAGCGCGGGCGCTGCCTCAAGCGGAGCAAATGCGGGCCAAAAGGCCAAGGCCACAGCCGACAGCCCAACCATCGTGCCCAGTCCTCGAAACCAGCGGCCAGAGCCTATGTCGCTGCCAAGGTCGAGCGAGAGGTCAAAACGGTCTTTGGAAGGAACGGATGCATCAGAATTTGCGCCGCCAGTAGGCCGCGCAAAACCAGCAGAATGATCCTTTTCGCTATGCATCAAGCTCTATCCATCGGCGCATCTCCAATCGAGAGAGCCTCTATTCACACTTCATGGCCAATTTAAAGTTAAAAACGGCTTAATCTGCGCCTATCAGAGTCCTTGGCGCGGCGAGCTGCAAATTCGAGCCCCGACGGCTCTGAGATTGGCACTTAGAAATTAGGCCGGAAGCTAGGCCCGAAGCCAGCCCCGAAGCTAGGCCCAAAGCTAAGGCTTGTGCGAAAGCTGCCGCGCTGCCATTCATTGACCCCGTGCAGCATGCAGCCATCAAAGCCGTATTAGGCCCGACCAATACGGGCAAAACGCATCTCGCGATTGAGCGGATGTGCGCCCATTCAAGCGGGTGCATGGGCTTTCCCTTGCGCTTGCTTGCGCGCGAAGTTTACGACCGGATTTGCGCGATCAAGCCGCCCAGCGAAGTCGCTCTGATCACCGGCGAGGAACGGATAGAGCCGCCGGGTGCTCGCTATATGTGCTGCACGGTCGAGGCGATGCCGAGAAATGGCGGGGGCGCTGCGTTTGTTGCCTTGGACGAGGCGCAATTGGCCGCTGACAGAGAGCGGGGTCATATTTTCACCGACCGATTGCTGAATGCGCGCGGGCGCGAGGAAACGCTGCTGCTGGGTGCGGCTACCTTAGCGCCCATGGTGCAGCAGCTTGTGCCAGAGGCAGAAATCAGCGAACGGCCTCGCTTTTCCACCCTTACTCATATTGGCCCGCGCAAATTGTCGCGCCTGCCGCCGCGCAGCGCCATCGTCGCCTTTAGCTCAGAGCAAGTCTATGCGGTGGCCGAAATGCTGCGGCGCTTTCGCGGGGGCGCGGCTGTCGTCATGGGCGCACTCAGCCCCGAAACGCGCAACAAACAAGTGGCCATGTTCCAGTCGGGCGAGGTCGATTACATTGTCGCCACCGATGCGATTGGTATGGGGCTCAATCTCGACATCAATCATGTCGCTTTTGCAGGCCTCACCAAATTTGACGGGCAGCGCACGCGCCGCTTAACCCCTGCCGAAATGGCGCA
>CAZTFZ010000260.1:0-2757 GCA_964613105.1 uncultured Porphyrobacter sp.
TTGGCCGCAAAAGCTTGAACGAAATCAAGGAAGTTTTGTCGAGCATGGGTCTTCGATTGGGTATGGACATCCCTGGATGGCCGCCTGAAAACATTGAGGAAATGGCTAAGAAGCTCGAACAAGAGCTGCTCGGCTAATTCAGGCGACGGTGGCGGCCTCAACACGCCACCAGCATCGGGCTACCTCATACGGGCCCAATACGAACGGAGTAAGATCAAATGCGTCATGGACTTTCACAGCGGACGTTGAGCCGCAAATCGGGCCACCGTAAGGCTTTGTTCCGCAATATGGCGGCTGCGCTCATCAAGCATGAGCAAATCAGCACCACTTTGCCCAAAGCGAAGGAATTGCGTCCATATATTGAAAAGCTGATCACGCTGGCAAAGCGCGGCGGCCTTTCCAACCGTCGCTTGGCGATGAGCCGTTTGGGTGACGAGACGCAGCTTAAGAAGCTGTTTGACACACTGGCAGAGCGTTACGCTGATCGTGAAGGCGGCTATACCCGCATCATCAAGGCCGGTTACCGTGGCAGCGATGCAGCGCAAATGGCGATCATCGAATTTGTCGATCGTGACGAAGATGCCAAGGGGCAAGATTCCGGGCCAGTGATGGCTGAGGAAGAGGAATTTGCTGAGGCTTCGGCCTAAGCCTTTCCCTTACGCACGCGGTCTCCCGCTGCACAAAATTCAAGAGGGGGCTGGCAGAGCGATCTGCTGGCCCCTTTTCTTTTGGCCCCTTTTCTTTTGGCCCTTTTGTTTTGGGCCGGGGGGCTTAGAGTTGTCCCTTATGAAACACTTCGTCTTAGCCGCGGCAACAGGTACGCTCGCATTCACCGCTACAACCGCCACAGCTCAAAGCGCCCAAGAGCGGCTTGATGAGCGCTACAACCTCGCGCTCGCCGCAGGATATAAGGCGCTGTTTATGTGTGGTGCTATCGCTAATGGAGAGCGCAATGGAGTGGTCCGGACACCCGAAAGCGTTCATGAGTGGGAGCTGACCGGGGTTTACGGCGCGATTGATGGGATTGTGCGTGATCTCGACTACCGCATCGTGCGCGATGACGAGGAAAGCGTGGCGCGAGTCGAGGTGGATTGGGCTGAGGATATGCCAGCGCGCTATGCCAATGCGACTTGGAAAGACGGATGTCGCCTTGCGCCGATTGGAATGGTTCCTGGCCCACAGGAGTTGGCTACTCTTGTGACTGTTCAAGAACAGGCAGAGGCAGATGCAGCGCCTTTGCTCTTGTTGGTTGGTGAGCAGAAAAACAAATTAGAATGGCCTGAACCGACCCAGCTTGAATTGGCAGTGAGCGGCGCGTTGTCTGAAACTTATGGTGAGGGCACTCGGACCACCGCTGCCTTGGTCCGGCTCAATCCGAATGGCAATGGGCTGACAGAATTTGCGACTTACACGAAGGGGTTTGATCACGAGACCCCTCAGCGCACATGGTCGGTTGCGAAAAGCATCGCTGCGACGCTTATTGGTGCTGCGGTTCATCGGGGTCAGCTTGATGTGAATCACCGCGCAGGCAGCAAGGAATGGCGTGATGATGCGAGACGCGCGATCACTATCGACCATCTCCTCCGTATGGCCTCGGGCCGATATTCAGATACGCCGGGCAATCGCACCGATCCGCTTTATGCAGGCGGCTCTACGGTTGAGGAGACGGCGACCAATTGGCCTCTGATCCACGAGCCGGGCACACAGTTCCGTTACGCCAACAATGACACGTTGATGGCGGTGAAGGCAATCTCGGATAAGGAAGAGTTCTTTTCGCCCTCCGACTTCTTTGCAGCCGTCGGGATGGATCACACGGTTGCAGAAACCGATTGGGCGGGGGATTTCATCCTCTCCAGTCAGGTTTGGGCCACGGCTTCTGATCTTGCCGACCTCGGTCAGCTCTATCTCAACGATGGAGTGCTGCCCAATGGGATCAGGCTCTTGCCCGAAGGCTGGCTTGAATACGTCTCGGCTCCTAGCGGCCCTCAACCAGAAGGTCGCAGTTGGGGCTATGGTGCGGGCTGGTGGCTTCTCAACAAGGAAGAGGGCATTCCCACTGACACCATTCTGGCTGCCGGCAATCGCGGTCAGTATATCGTGGTTGTGCCTAGCCTTGATTTGGTGATCGTGCGTAGGGGAGAGGACCCTGTGGGCCACCGCTTCGACATTACAGGCTTCGCCCGCGATGTGATTGCGGCTTTGCCGAATTAGAGCAAACTAGCTCCAAAACGACCTGTTCAGATAAATAGCCAGTTTTCTGAACAGCCGCTGCAAAGCCAATTCAGTCTCCTCTCACTGCGTTACGCCTAGAACTCTTGAGACGCCGGGGTAATCCTACTCTTGGCGTAACAAGAGGATAAAACCCATGAAGAACATTACCAAGGGCCTGCTCGCGACCACCGCTGCTGGGGCAATGGCGATGACTTCAGCTGCACCAGCTGTTGCGCAAAGCCACCGTAACAATGACCGGATCGATGCAGGGGACATTATTGCAGGCGCAGCCATTCTGGGCGGAATTGCCGTGCTCGCATCAGCCGTGGGCGGCCGAGACCGCAATTCATATCGCGGCCGAAATTACGACAATCGCGATGGCTATCGCGGCGGTTATCGCGGGGATCGCCGCGGGGATCGCCGCAGCGGCAACCCGCGCCGCGCAATAGAGCGCTGTGTCAGGGCGGCAGAGCGCGATGCGCGCCGCTATGGCTATCGCTATGCCGATGTGACGCAAATTCGCGACGTTGACCGGACCCGCTATGG
>CAZTFZ010000261.1:0-2721 GCA_964613105.1 uncultured Porphyrobacter sp.
AATTCCAGCGTAAAACTGGGCGTCCCGCCGCCAGAGCCTGCCTACGCTAGAAATTGTGCACATTTGCACCAATGCGCTGAGGCGAATGTCTGAAAATAGATTTTTACTTCAAATTCACCAACGGTTTTCCTTTATTGTCGAAAATTTGAAATTTATTAATGAACTTATGGTCATTATTACTAGGTAGGCTGATTTCAATTTGATTGGCGAATAAGTTAAATATTCCAATGAGCTGCGACATTGGGGGCATCGAAGGCAATTAGAGACGTTTTATGGCAAAGCAGCAAATTACTGTGCGGCGAATACCTTTCGAGTTCGGCGAAGGTCTCGATCCGATTTGGCATAAGGCCCGCCATGAGTGGAGCCATATGGTCAATGGCGCATCTGTCGCGATGCCGTATCTTGAACCTTTTTTGATTAGGACCGTTCGCGAGGCGCTTGGCAGTGTCACGGCTCTGCAAATGATTGAAGATGCCAGCGCCTTTATGGGCCAACAAGGCGCGCATGAGCGCAATCACCGCCGCTATAACGACATTTTGAAGAGCCATTATCCCGAGCTTGCTGAGGTCGAAACTGCGATAGAGGCGGATTATGAGCGTTTCCAAAAGCGCTCCTTACAATGGCGGCTCGCATACGCTGCTGGTATTGAAACCATGACCATTGGGCTGACCGAATGGCTGATCGACAGCCGCGAGGATTTGTTCGCTGGGGCCGATCCATCGGTCGCATCGCTTGTCTTGTGGCATATGGTTGAAGAAACCGAGCATAAGCATGTGGCCCATGATCTCTATATGCATATGTATGGCGGTTATTGGGCGAGAGCCTGGGGCCTTTTGCGCGGCTCTTGGCATTTCGCTTTGAGCAGCCGAAAAGCCTATAGGGTGATGCTTAAACGCGATGGTAAATGGAGCGATTGGCGCAGCCGTTTGCGGCTTTATACCATGATCGCCCGGTTCTTTGCCAAGACTGCGCCTGCGCTGTTGCGTTCGCTTTCGCCAAATTATCACCCGGCTAATGTTCCCGATCCGGACTGGGTCAAGCGGTGGTCAAAGGCTTATGACACATTGGAAAGAGGGCAATTGCCGCTTCTCGATACCAAAAAGCGCGACGTGCCAGCGCAATTTGCGTAAGGACCATCGGCCTAAGCGCCAGTTGCCCCCGCGCCAGTCGCTAGCCACCCTCACGCGCAATTTTATGCCGCAACTGCGAAATAAATTGACTTTGTAGCGGCTGGCGACCATATCGCAGCCATCCAAAGCGCATCCAGCTCGCGTGAAGCGGCGGCTCTGCATAGATACCCGCTCCGGCTGTGCGCTTTGCCTTTAACCCCACTGACTTCCCTTTTCACGCGGGTCGTTTGAGACACCCGCGCCGCGCGATGGCTGCCGTTTTTGGCGACCTATCTGCGCGCCGCAATTTTCTGCGAGTATATATGACAGACACAACTGACACCGGTCCTCGGTTCGAGGATCTTGGGCTTTCACAGCCTATTATGCAGGCGCTTGACCTGCAAAACTATACCACACCAACGCCGATCCAAGCGCAGGCTATTCCGCCCGTATTGGAAGGGCGCGACCTTTTGGGTATCGCGCAAACCGGCACAGGCAAGACGGCGGCCTTTATGCTGCCCAGCATCGACAATTTGCGCAATGCCGACAACCAGACCCCGTTCAAAAGCTGCCGGATGCTGGTGCTTGCGCCAACCCGCGAGCTTGCTGGACAAATTGCTCAAAGCGCGAAGGATTATGGCGCGCTGGCTGGCATGAAAGTGCAGTCGATTGTTGGCGGAACCAGCGTCAATAAGGACCGCAACAAATTGCACCGCGGCACAGATATTCTGGTTGCGACACCCGGGCGCTTGCTCGATTTGATCGACCAGAAGGCGTTCAACCTTAACGCGCTCGAAATTCTGATCTTGGATGAGGCGGATCAAATGCTCGATCTGGGCTTTATCCATGCCTTGCGCCAAATCCACCAGCTTGCCCCAAAAGACCGCCAGACCCTGTTTTTCAGCGCGACAATGCCCAAGCAGATCAAGGAATTGGTCGGCGCATATTGCCGCAATCCTGTGCAAGTCTCGGTTACGCCTGAAAGCACGACGGCTGAGCGGGTTGAGCAATATTTGTTCATGGTGCAATCGCCCGAAAAGCAGTCTTTGCTGGAAATGATCCTGTCAGAGCGGCACGATGTGCCCGGTAAGCTGGAGCGGGTTTTGATCTTCGCTCGGACCAAGCATGGCGCGGACCGGATCGTCAAAAAGCTCGATCAATGCGGCATTCGCTCTAACGCGATCCATGGCAATAAAAGCCAGCCTCAGCGTGAGCGGGCTTTGAGCGAGTTTAAGCGCGGCAAGACCAATGTTTTGATCGCGACCGATGTGGCTGCTCGCGGAATTGATATTCCGGGCGTTAGCCATGTGATCAATTTCGATCTTCCCAATGTGCCAGAGCAATATGTTCACCGGATTGGGCGGACTGCGCGTGCGGGCGCAGATGGCGTCGCCATTGGTTTCTGCGGCGAGGACGAGCGCAGCTATTTGAAGGATATCCGCCGCCACACCAATGCGGAATTTGAGCGGCTGGACCTGCCAGAGAATTTCCGTGCTGTAGTTGAGGGCGTTGGCCCGACTAAGCCGCCGGCAAAGAAGCAGCGGCAACATGTGAAGCCTCGTCCGAAGAATTTCTCCAAGGGCCCTCGCAGCGATGCGCGCCCGCAAAGGGA
>CAZTFZ010000262.1:0-1473 GCA_964613105.1 uncultured Porphyrobacter sp.
GTGCGATTGTAAGCGGTGAGCTTGTGACCAGCCGTCACCAAATGCCGAGCCATCGGCCCGCCCATCACGCCTAGCCCCAAGAATGCGATTTTTTCTGCTTCTGCCATAGTTAGAGGCAAGTAGGGCAAAGGCTTTTAGGGGGCAAAGGTTTTACGCAATTGCGCTTGGCCGCGCAGGCGCATAGAGCGTGGCCCCATGAGCAAAAGCCAAACAGATCGCTTGACGTTGGATGATGTGCGCGCAGCCGCGCAGCGGATTGGGACATCGGTCGTGCGAACGCCGATGATGCACTCGCAAACCCTGTCTGAAATTACTGGCGCGCAAATTTGGCTCAAATTTGAGAATTTGCAGTTTACCGCAGCCTATAAGGAACGCGGCGCTCTCAATGCTCTCCTGCTGATGCCAAAGGAACAGCGAGAGCGCGGCGTTATTGCGGCCTCTGCTGGCAATCACAGCCAAGGCTTGAGCTATCACGGAACGCGGCTTGGTGTGCCAGTGACAATCGTCATGCCCAAGACCACGCCGACCGTTAAGGTCATCCAAACAGAGAGCGTTGGCGGCAATGTCGTTTTGCATGGCGAGACCTATGACGAGGCTTATGCCCATGCGCGCGAGCTAGAGGAAGAACGCGGCCTCACTTTTGTGCATCCCTTCGATCATCCGCATGTGGCCGCAGGCGGCGGAACCGTGGCGCTCGAAATGTTTGAGCAATTGGCAGAAACCGATGGACCAGAGCTTGATGCTGTCGTCGTGCCGATTGGCGGCGGGGGGCTTATCTCCGGCATGTCCACGACAGCCAAAGCGCTCGACCCCAAGGTTGAGGTGGTGGGCGTTCAGGCAGAGCTTTTTCCTTCGATGCACAATGCCATGAATGCAGGCGAATTGCCATGTGGCGGAGATACTCTGGCAGAAGGGATTGCGGTCAAGAAGCCGGGCGAATTTACCTCTGCCATCATCAAAGAACGCGTCGATGACATCGTTCTGGTCGATGAGCGCACGCTAGAGCAAGCCGTGGCCTTGATCTTGCAGATTGAGAAAACCGTCGTCGAGGGCGCTGGCGCAGCAGGCTTAGCAGCGGTTCTGGCCAATCCTGATCGGTTCAAGGGCAAGAATGTCGGATTGGTGCTGTGCGGCGGCAATATCGACACTCGGCTGCTCGCCAATGTCTTGCTGCGCGATTTGGCGCGGGTGGGCCGTTTGGCGCGCGTGCGGGTGCGTTTGCAGGATAGGCCGGGCGCTTTGTACAAGGTGATGAAGGAATTTGACGCTCATAACGTCAATATAATCGAGATTTACCACCAGCGGATATTCACCTCTCTGCCTGCCAAAGGCTTGATAACCGACATTGAATGCGAAGCGCGCGATAGGGCCCAGCTTGATGCTCTTCTCGCCTCTCTCAAAGAGAAGCAATATCGCGCTGATTTGGTGGAGCTGGGTTAGGCACCCGCCATTTCGCTTGCAGATGGCGCGTTT
>CAZTFZ010000262.1:1573-2709 GCA_964613105.1 uncultured Porphyrobacter sp.
GCGCGTTTCCATTTGCACAAAAAGCCGTGCCATTTGTCGACAAGCCTATGCAATTCGTGGTTAATAGCGTTTAAACTAGCGATAGGATTCGCCACAAGACTGGTCGAACCCAAACGGGAGCAGCCGCTGGCCAGATTTGCCAGCCATTGCCCCCGCAGACAAAAAGGCATTGAAGACAGCCCGTGACGGCCCCGATCCGCTTCCCCCGTTTCTTTGTCACCGCGCCAGCGCCGTGCCCCTATTTGCCGGGCCGCAGCGAGCGTAAGGTGTTCACAGAGCTGCGCGGCGACAATGCGGATGAGCTGAACGAAGCGCTGGGCCGGATCGGTTTTCGCCGCAGCCAAACGGTTGCCTATCGCCCCAGCTGCCTTGATTGTCAGGCCTGCGTCTCTGTGCGGGTCGTCGCGAAGGAATTTCGCCCTTCCACCAGCCAGCGCCGCATCTTGAGCCGCAATCGCGATGTTGTGACGAGCGAGTGCCGCCCATGGGCAACCGCGGAGCAATTTGAGCTGTTGCAGCGCTATCTCGCGGTCCGTCACCCCGGCGGGGGCATGACCGAGATGGAAGAAAGCGATTTTGCCGACATGGTCGAGCATTCGCCTGTATCGAGTTATGTCGTCGAATATCGCGAACCGGGGGTTGGATCAGAGCCCGGTCGTCTGATAGGCGCATGTCTAACAGATTTTCAGGGCGACGGGCTGTCGATGATTTACAGCTTTTACGACCCTGATCACGAGGATCGCGCTGGACTTGGCAATTTCATCATTCTTGATCACATTCGGCGCGCGGCCGAATTGCAATTGCCCTATGTCTATTTGGGCTATTGGGTCCAAGGGTCTGACCGGATGCAATATAAGGTCCGCTTCAAACCGCTTGAACGGCTCACTCGCGGCGGGTGGGAACAAATGCCCGATGAGGAGCAAAACGCGCTCATCTCTCGATCCGTTGGCCCAAGTCAGCACCGGCAAGCTGCCAATGCCGCGCAAAGCGATGGCGCATCCGCCAATGACGCTCGACCCCAAACAGAAGGCAGGCCAGGCAAAGACGGAAAGCCGCTCGATTACACATCGGCAGGCAGAGCGCCCGCTTCTCCGATCGCCGAGTAGCTTCCAGCAAATATTGAAAGCAAACGCGGC
>CAZTFZ010000263.1:0-2678 GCA_964613105.1 uncultured Porphyrobacter sp.
CCAATCGGTGGCGATCATCTCTTCTAGAACGGCCATATCAACATCAGCCAGCTTGTTGATGTAAAGGCAGCTCTTGCCGCGTGAATGCTTGCCGAGGCGCGAAAGCTGTTCAAGGGTGCGCTTTTCTGTCTCTTCATCGCAATAGCAGCCCATCAAATAGAGCGAATGCTTGGCTTTGCGCGGGCTGAACCCTGCCCGAAGGCTGTGAACTTTGCGTCCGCTTTTGTAGACGGTGCGGTATTCTCCATAACCGATGATCGTCGGACCCCACATAACCGGCGGCTCGCCAGTAACCTTGCGAAACAGAGCATCGAGCACTTTGGCATCTTCTCGCTTAGCAAGCGGTTCCACAGCATCGATAAATTGCGCCGAATCGATCACGGTTGGTTTCGTCTTTGCTTCTGCCATCACAGCCGATCCTCTCATTGCCCACACGGTTGCCTGATCATTGGAACCAAGCGCGGACGATAGTCTCACCTCGTCCGAGCGGTTCTATGAGACCCTACTGTGCATAGCTGCATTGACAAGCCGCCAAGCCCTGCCAAACTCGCCTGCTCAATTGGCTTACAGGGGTAATGGTCCAATATGTGGTTGCTCGATAAATTCCTAAGTCGTGCCGTTAAACGCGGACAGCTCATCATCACCGATCATGATGGCAAAGAATACACTTACGGGCCCGGGGGACATGACTACAGCCCAGAAGTAGGCGGGCGCGCTGGGCCAATTCGCATTCGGCTAACCCACCGTAAAGCGGCCAACCACATCGCTCGCTACCCACAATTGGGCGCAGGCGAAGCCTTTATGTGGGGCTGGCTGGTCGTCGAAGAGCCCCATGACATTCGCGATATGATCTTGCTCGTCACTATGAATGCCAAGCTCTTGGGCGAAGCATCCTTGCAAGCCAAAGGGCCGCTGCGCACTGGCATTCAAAAGATCAAAGCGGGCCTTGATGGGATCAATTTGCGCACCAGCGCGAAGGCCAATGCAGAGCACACATACAACCTCACCAGAGCCTTGTACGAACGGTTTCTCGATGAAGATCGCCAATACACCATGGCTTATTACCGCGAGGATGACCCGAGCAATACCAGCCTAGAACAAGCGCAGATCGATAAGAAAGCGCATCTTGCCGCCAAGCTCTATCTAAAGCCGGGCATGAAGGTGCTGGACATTGGCTGCGGATGGGGCGGCTTCGCGCTCTATTTGCAAGAGATGTACGATGTAGAGGTGCTGGGCGTGGCCCTAGCCCCCGATCAAATCGCCTTTTGTAAAGAGCGCGCCGAAGAGCTTGGCGTGGCGGACAAGGTCAAGTTTGAGCTATGTGATTACCGCGATGTGACCGGCGAGTTTGACCGTATCTCAAGCGTCGGCCTGCTCGAACACGTCGGCACAATCCATTATCCGCAATTCTTTGAGCACACCAACCGACTGCTAGCGCCCGATGGGGTGATGGTCAGCCATTGCTGCGGTCGCGCAGGGCCTCCCGGCTATACCGACGCTTGGACCCGGAAATACATCTTCCCCGGCGGCTATATTCCCGCATTGAGCGAACTTGTGAGTGAGAGCGAGAAAAACGGTTGGCAAGTGATGGATGTCGAGGCGATGCGCTTCCATTATTCTTACACGCTTGAAGAATGGTACAAACGCACCGTCCAGCATAGGGCCGAAATCACCGACATGTATGATGAGGAATTTTATCGCATGTGGCTGTTCTATCTCGCCGGCGCAGAGCAAAGCTTCCGCAATGGAACGATGGTCAATTGGCAGCTGCAATATGTCAAAGACCGCGCAGCCATTCCGATGACGCGAGAGTATATTGAGCAAGAAGCAGCGGCCTTGCGTGACCGAAGCAAGGTTCCTGATTGGCGTTTTGATAGCGGGATGAAAGACGCAGCTGAGTAACTTTGCCAAGGGCTCTGCCGTAACCAGGGGCTCTGTTAACGCGAATAGAATTGCGTAGGATAAACCAGCATCGGAAAAATGAATATGAGCAATCCCCTAATCGACAAGTTTCTAGGGTCGGTGATAAAGAAAGGGCGCTTATCCATCGCCATGCCGTCTGGCGCGGTGCATGAATTGGGCGAGGCTGCTCATGGGTTTCCCGATGTCGCAATCCGGCTTGCCGACAGCAAAGTGACGCGTGATATTTTGCTCGACCCAAGGCTTGGCGCTGGCGAAGCCTATATGGATGGCCGCATCATTATCGAGCAAGGCGACATCATGCAGCTTATCCAGCTGGTGCGGGCCAACAAACCGTGGGAGCGTGGCGGCAATTTGAAAGCGCCCTCGCCTTTGACACAGGCGAAGATTCGAGCCAAATTTCTCTTGTCGAGCTTTAACGAAGCGCGCTCGTCAAAGAGCAATGTCGCGCATCATTACGACATTGGAAATGAGCTTTATAAGCTCATGCTCGACCCTGAGCATATGCAATATAGCTGTGCCTATTGGGGCGAAGGCGTCACCAATCTAAGCGAAGCACAAGAGGCAAAGCTCGCCCATATTGCGGCCAAATTGCACATAAAGGGCGGCGAGACCGTGCTCGACATTGGATGTGGTTGGGGCGGCATGGCGATTTATCTTGCCTCTAAATACGACGTAAAAGTGCATGGAATAACCCTGTCAGAGGAACAAATCGCTCTCGCTCGCATCCGCGCAGAAGAGGCCGGCGTCTCTGATCG
>CAZTFZ010000264.1:0-2652 GCA_964613105.1 uncultured Porphyrobacter sp.
GCGCGCCGCTCATCCAGCCTGACAGAGGCCAAGACGCGATAGACATCCACCTTATTGCCAGCGAAACCTTTGAGAACTGGTCGAAAAGCCTCTCATCTGCACAACGCGCCAGCCTTGCCGCGCAGAAATTCACTGGCAGTGCAGGCACTTTGGCAATTGTTTCAGGAGCCCTCGAGAACGAGAAGGCGCAAAACGGCAAAACAGACGGCGATGCTTGGTTCGCTGTGGCAGGTGTCAAAGACCCGCAAGCCCTTGCAAGCTACAGCCTATCCACACTTGCAAAACAGCTTCCCGAAGGCAGCTATCGGATCGCAGGCGAGACCGATCCAGACGGGCTGACGAAAGCCTTTTTCGGGTGGCAGAGCGCGCAATATACCTTCACCCGCTATTCCAAGCCTGAAACCCCGACCGGTCCGCGCGTTCTGCTGACCAAGAAGGCCGGACAGATCGACGCCGCCATTGCCGAAGCCAATGCCGTCAGGCTGGTCCGCGATCTGGTCAACACGCCAGCTGAAGACATGGGGCCAGCCGCGCTTGAGGCAGAGGCAGAGCGACTTGCGGAGGCTTACAAAGCGCAGCTCGAGGTGACCCGCGGCGATGCGCTAGAACAAGGCTATCCGATGATCCACGCGGTTGGCCGCGCAGCAGCGCGCAAACATGCACCCCGCCTTATCCATCTTAATTGGTCACGGTCTGGTGCTTCGGACAATGACCCTGTGCTGGCGATTGTCGGCAAGGGCGTTGCGTTTGATTCCGGCGGGCTCGACATCAAGCCTGCCTCGGGCATGCGCTTAATGAAGAAAGACATGGGCGGCGCAGCCCATGCGCTGGCATTGGCCGAATTGGTCATGAACGCGCGTTTGCCCGTACGCTTGCACATGCTGGTTCCAGCGGTTGAGAACGCGATTGCCGGCAATGCCTTTCGGCCCGGCGATGTTCTGGATAGCCGCAAGGGGCTGACGGTGGAGATCGGCAATACCGATGCCGAAGGGCGGCTCATTTTGGGCGATGCTTTGACGCGCGGCTCTGAAGAAGGGCCCGATCTGATGATTGATTTTGCGACGCTAACAGGGGCGGCTCGCGTGGCTTTGGGTCCGGATTATCCAGCCCTTATGACCCGCGAGGATGCGACCGCGCAAGCGCTGATCGAGGCAGGCCGCGAATGCGATGACGAGCCGTGGCGCTTGCCCTTGCCCGATAGCTATCGCCAATGGCTCAATTCCGACATTGCTGATCTCGGCAATATCTCAGGCAATCCCTATGCTGGCGCAAGCGTTGCCGGCCTGTTTCTTGATCGCTTTGTCGGCGAAGGCATTGATTGGGCGCATTTCGACACATTCGCTTGGCGTCCCTCCGCCAGCCCCGGCAGGCCCAAAGGCGGCGAAGCTTATGGCCTTCGCGCGTCATGGCATATGCTCCAAAAACGCTATGGGGGCCAAAACGCCTAGCGATAGACTTGCTGCTGAGCCAAGCCACCGCTAGGCGCAAGCCAGCGCGCATGAGCCAAGCTAACTCATTGCGAACTCTATCAAAGCCAAGAGGATACACTCAGCTACGTGAGCGATTTGTCGAAATACACTCTGCCCCAGGGCATTGTGGGGCTAACCGGCCCTGTTGCGCGGCCTGCGCCGGGCACGCTGCCTTTGCGCGGTGATTTGGCTCATGTCGCTTTGGCAGGCACGCATTTGGCCGCGCATTACATCATCCCGATGCCGCGCTCCGTCGGTGATGCGCCATCCGCATTGCGGCTCAATCCCGAGGCAGAAGCAGACGTAATCACGATGCTAGAGGCCAGATCGCTGGTCGAAGCGCTCGATTTTGCAGGCGAATGGGCTTGGGTTTGCAAAGGACCAAAAGGCCCCTCAGGCTATATCCTAATTACAGAATTGGCGGAATAGACAAAGCTATGAGCACTCAGGTTTTTATCGATGGCGCAGCGGGCACAACGGGGATTGAAATCCGCGAACGCCTAGAGGGCCGCGAGGAGTTTACGCTCATCACTTTGGATGAGGCTACGCGCAAAGACAAAGCCGCACGCAAAGACGCTTTGCACGCCGCCGATGTGGCGATTCTGTGCCTTCCCGATGATGCTGCGCGCGACGCAGTTGCCTTGGCGGAAGGATCAAACACGCGCATTATCGACCCATCCTCCGCGCACCGCGTGGCTGATGGCTGGACCTATGGCTTCCCCGAACTGGTCGGGCGGCAGAGAGTTGCACATTCGCAATTTGTCTCCAATCCGGGCTGTTATTCCACCGGCTTTATTGGCCTAGTTGCGCCTTTAGTGCGCGCTGGATTGCTGCCGGCCGATTGGCCTTTCACCGTCAATGCCGTCAGCGGATATTCTGGCGGCGGGAACGCCTTAATCGAGCGATTTAAGGACCACCCCGAGATTGCATTTCGCAATTATGGGCTAGATCTCGCTCACAAGCATCGGCCAGAAATGAAAACCCGTGCTGGGTTGAAGCACGGTGTCATTTTCGCGCCAGCCGTTGTTCCGGCTTACCGCGGCATGATGGTCGAGGTGCCGCTGCATTTGGGCGCGATGAAGGGCAGGACGCGGGCCGAAGATTTGCACAAAGAGCTGCAAGAATTCTATCGTGAGGCACCGCTGGTCGCTGTTGCAGATCAAACGGAAACTGCTGAACTGCT
>CAZTFZ010000265.1:0-2622 GCA_964613105.1 uncultured Porphyrobacter sp.
CCACGCGGAACTATGGGTTTTGGTTATGATCCTGTTTTCATCCCGACGGGAGACGAGTTTAACGGAAGCACGCAAACTTTCGCTGAGCTTGATCCGGCACAAAAGCACGCGATCAGCCACCGCGCTGATGCTTTTGCAAAACTGGTCGCAGAACAATTTGGTTGAGCAGTTTGCCTGAGCTTAGCGCGGCGCTTTCGTCGGCCTGCGCAAAAAGCCCTAATAAGCGCGCGCGCCCCGGACATTTCCGCCAGGGAAATAGCGGCAAACAAGCACATCATTGCCTTTGCCAGTCACAACGGCGCAGCCGACCTCGCGCGTATCGCGCCAAATGATCTGCGTGTAATGACCCACATCGGTCCAATTGCCGGTGTTTGAGACATTGGGAAAGGCAGCGTGGCGATAATATTTGCGTTCCTCAAGGAACATTCCGATCATCTCTTCCACGTTCCAATAGCCCGATGTGCCCATCCACAAGTTCTCACCAGTCTCGCGCAATGTGCGGTTGTCGGCGTGCTGGAGATAGCCCTTATAAGTCAGCTCGCGGCCCCAATTGGCGGCATCATTCGCCAAGCGGTCATTCCACTTGAGCGCAGGCAATCCCAAGCGCGAACGCTCGGCATTGTGTGTTGCAAGCATGCGCTGCGTTAATTCGGTTTGACGTCCGCCGGCAGGGGGCATGCGATGCTCAAAGCTGCCATACTCTATCGTCGCTTGGGCGTCCGACCGTTCACCCGCTTGGGCGCTTTCATTCGTCATGGTCAAACCAACCAACGCGCCCGCTATCGCTAGGGCTGAAAAGGCGTATTTCACACAATCGGTTCCGTAGCTTCTCATAATATGCGAGAGCGTAGGCTGAAACCCGTTAAAGATTATTGAAGAACGAATAATGCGAGCCTTGTATATTCACTGGCCATTTTGTGTTTCCAAATGCCCTTATTGCGACTTTAACAGCCACGTTCGCGAAGGTGTAGACACAGAATTGTGGCAAAATATCCTATTTTGGGACATGGACTTTGAGGCAGATCAGGCGGCAAGGACACCGCTTGAAAGCATCTTCTTTGGCGGGGGCACTCCTAGCCTGATGCCGCCAAAGCTAGTTGGTGCATTGCTCAAAAAAGCTCAATTATTATGGGGCTTTGCACCCAATATTGAAATCACTTTAGAGGCCAATCCATCCTCCGTTGAAGCGAGCAAATTCACCGATCTTGCCAGCGCTGGGATCAACCGCGTTTCGCTTGGCGTGCAATCCTTGCATGATGAAGCGCTGCATTTCCTAGGCCGCCTGCACAATGCGCAAGAAGCCTTGGCCGCGCTAGAGACAGCGCAGAGCGTTTTTAACCGTGTGTCCTTCGATCTAATCTATGCCCGGCCCAGCCAGACCCTTGACCAATGGCGGGCAGAATTGGCCCGTGCGTTGAGTTTTGGGACCGATCACCTATCGCTTTATCAACTTACAATTGAACCTCAGACGCGCTTTGCCAGCGATGTTAGGCGATCCGTTTTCACCCCGCTTGATGATGATATGTCCGCCGATATGTTCGAGCTAACGCGCGAAATGACTGCCGCGGCGGGCCTGCCCGCTTATGAGGTGAGCAATCATGCGAAAGTGGGCCAAGAAAGTCGCCATAATCTCACTTATTGGCGATATCAGGATTACGCAGGCATTGGCCCGGGCGCGCATGGTAGGCGCGGTGGTATGGCAACCATGCGTCACAAAAAGCCTGAAAACTACATCACAGCATCGCAAAACCAACGCAATGGCATTTCCGAAACGCGGCCACTTGGCGCGGCAGAACAAGCAAGCGAAGCCTTGCTAATGGGGCTGCGCTTAACCGAGGGGCTTGACCTTATGGCGTTGGAAAAGCGCTTTGGCATTGAGCGTGAAGCCCTCATTGATCCAGCAAAGTTGGACCTTCACAGGAGCTTAGGCCTCATAAGACCAGCCAACATCCAAAACCCCGATTGGATTGGCGTTAGCGAGGCTGGCATGGTGGTGCTCGACGGTCTGCTGGGCGAGCTGGTGCCCGAAGGACTTGTCACCGCATGAGCCCGGCTGCGCATGATCTGCTTGAAGAGTGGCATGCGCACCTCACCCAGAACCGGCGGCGTTCGCCCCATACCGTTCGGGCTTATGGCTTGGCCGCGAGGAAATTGCTGGAAGCGCAAGGCTTCAATGATTGGAGCGCGGTTGCAGCCATCGGCACTTCGGCACTGCGCAAGCAAATGGCCTCGCGCCGCAACGATGGACTAAGCAATAGCTCTGCAGCACGCGAACTGTCTGCGCTCAAAGCCTTCATCACATTTGCGCGCCAGAAGATGGGTGACAGCGCAGCGCAGCCACCGCGAATGAGGGGCCCGCGCATAAAGAAAGGCCTGCCCCGCCCTGTGACCCCCGACGATGCTTTGGGGCTGGCCGATGGAGTAGCCGATCTTGCGCCTGAGGAATGGGTAGGGGCGCGCGATAGAGCGGTTCTGCTGCTGCTTTACGGGGCTGGATTGAGGATCGCAGAAGCCTTGTCGCTAACCGGCGCTGACGTGCCCTTGGAGAGGCAATTGGTCGTTACTGGCAAAGGCGGCAAGCAACGCGTGGTGGCAATCCTGCCCATCGTATCTGACGCCATG
>CAZTFZ010000266.1:0-2616 GCA_964613105.1 uncultured Porphyrobacter sp.
TTGGGCGGACCCATGCGGACCTTGGCGTCGCGCGAAAAGCCAAAGCCTTCCTTAGGGATCATCGACAAGGCCCGATCCGCTTTGCCATTGGCATTCTCATCATGCAGCAAGGCAATGGCATATTTGCCTGAGGCAACATTGGTGAAAGTGAAGCTCACCGTGCTGGCCGCTGGCACTGTCATGCGGTGAGAATTGGGATCATCCGAGCAGCGCGGGAAGCGCTTTGCATTTGTGGTCATGCAGGCCCGCACCACGCCTTTGGCGGAACGCAGATTGGTGGCTGTGACGGTCACTGTGTCGCTGGCTGTTCCTGCCCCTGACGAAGCTTGGGCCAAAAGCGGAGCTGCGCTGCCGCCCGTAAGCGCAAGAGCAGGCACACAGGCGGCCAAAAGAATTGCGCGAGATATGCTCTTCAAATCATTTTCTCCGTTACGCCTTTGTCGGTCCCGCATAAACGGTCCCAAAAGCGGAAATACAGCCCATAATTGCAGCGATATTCGTCATGATGGCGCTGATGATGGCTAGCGGTTATCAGCCAGCTGCCTAATGGCGAATGAACCAGCCGGCTCGGGAAAATCTCCCAGCCCATATGGTTGGTGACACCCATGACCGTCATAATGGTCAATACAAGCCCAAGCACCGCTGCGTGAATAGGAATGAGAAACACCAAGGCTGGAATGATGAGAGCGCCGCTCAAAGCCTCTATCGGGTGAAAGCTCATAGCGGCCCAAGCGGTTGGCGGGCGGCTGTCATGATGCACCGCATGGGCGATGCGAAACCAGCGCGGGGTGTGCATCAATCTATGCGTCCAATAAAACCAAGTGTCGTGGAGGATAAGATAGGCCGCCAAGGAAAGAGGCCAATACCAAAAGGGCAAAGCGCTCCAATCGAGGGTGATCTGGGTCCAGCCATGATTTTGCCAGCCCCAAGCGACAATGCCAGCAGGAATGCCATATATGGCGGCAGAGGCTAGAGACCAGCCAATCTCGCGGCGGATTTGCGGTTTCAGCCCTGAATATTGCCCGGGCAAGCGCCGCTCGGTCAGCCAAGCAAAAAAGCCGCTGGCTAGGGCGTAGCGCACAGCGACAATCGCAGTCATGGCAAGCGCTGACGCCAAGGCCGACCAAAACGCCATAGCAAAGGGCTGTGAAATAGGGCCTGCAAAGACTTCAGAAAGTGCGGGTTCTGTCATGGCCCTGTTCTTATGGAGTAGATGGCAGCCCTGTTACAAGCCATTGTCTCACGGGCGATTGTGTCGCTGGCTATCGTGCTCGGATTGTGTGCCCGGCTCCAATCGCCTCGCTCCAATCGCCGTCCTTATTTACTGCGCGCTAGTCATTACGGTGAGCGAGGCCGGAAAAATCGGGATTGTTAGCGATGGTGAGCCGCCTCAAAGCGGTTCTGGCGAGGCTTTCCACCTCAACCTTGCGGCGTGCAGCTGGCAGCGACAAAAGCGGCGCAGGGCGCAAGATTTCGCCATCATAGCCATCGGCAATAATGACCCCGCATTTGCCGGGTTCATAGGCCTCTGTATCGAGCGGCGACTTGTCCATCGTGGGCGGAAGGCCCCAGAAAAACCGGTCGCAATGGTCAAGGTAATCAGGCCATTTGCTGTCGCCAAGCAGATCGCCGCGCTGGACCTTTATCTCGACGATGATGACTTTGCCTTTGGCATCGACGCCCATTAAATCGGCGCGCCTACCCCCTTTGAGAGGCATTTCAGAAAGGCACCAAATGCCATTGCGAGCGAACAAACGCCTGATGCCGCGCGCAACGACCTCGGCAGTCTCGGCAAGTTCAGCATTGCCAAGATCTCTTGGGGTGGTTTGATGAAGCGATTTTGGTTTAGCGAGCGGTATTGCACTTGATTCGGTCATGTCTCTATGATTGGAACATAGAGTGAACTTAATCAAGCCGCTTCTTTATGCTTTACGCGTCCAATGTGCCTGCCATCGGTTCTGCAAATGCCAAGATCGCTCGGCGTCCAGCATGAAATTCCAACCACAAGGTAAGCGCAGCAGCGCTTGCATCCTTGCCCTTGCTTGTGGCCGACAGCAGCGCGGTAAGGCCCGTCGCCATGACAATCGCTAGATCATCAACGCCGTTCTCAATCGCTTGGCGAGCATCGCCGGCTATTTCTTGCGTGCGCTGAGGCAGGGCTGCGATGTCTGCGCTGGTTTCCTCTGCCGCGAGCTGGGCCAGCTGGGCAATGGCATTGGCGGCATCGTGAAGGGCTGCCCAATTGGCTTCAAGCTCGGCTAGGCTGAGCGTGCTCGATAGCTCATTGCCAAGCGTTGCTGGCGCAAGGGCGGCGTCTGCAGGAGCGAATTCGTGTGATAATGCGTTCATGCTGACCAAGATTAATGGGGGACTCTTGCCAAAATCCTAATGCTCCCCTCGGGGGATTGGGCTGAATGCAGTTGGGCCGATTTCCTTAAGCCAATGGGCGCCTAAAGGCCTATTTGCTAATAGAGGCTGGCCTCTGGCTTTGTGCTTTGCTAGGCGCGGCCTTCGGCACAGGGCATTGCGTCCCTCAGGCACCCGTAGCTCAGCTGGATAGAGCGCTGCCCTCCGAAGGCAGAGGCCAGAGGTTCGAATCCTCTCGGGTGCGCCATC
>CAZTFZ010000267.1:0-2584 GCA_964613105.1 uncultured Porphyrobacter sp.
CCGCGCTTCTTTGCCTATTTGTCGCTCTTCACCTTTGCCATGCTGATGCTGGTGACGGCCAATAATCTGGTGCAGATGTTCTTTGGCTGGGAAGGGGTAGGGCTCGCGTCTTATCTGCTGATCGGCTTTTGGTTTAAGAAACCGAGCGCGAATAAGGCGGCGATCAAGGCCTTCGTCGTCAACCGCGTGGGTGACCTTGGCTTTATGCTGGGCATCTTTGGCACGTATCTGGTGTTCGGCACGACCTCTATTCCAGAGATTTTGGCCGCTGCCCCTGCGATGAGCGGGGCGAGCATTGGCTTTATGGGCGCTCGTTTCCAAACGATGGATATTCTGTGCGTGCTGCTGTTTATCGGGGCGATGGGTAAGTCGGCTCAATTGGGCCTGCACACTTGGCTGCCCGATGCGATGGAGGGGCCAACGCCTGTCTCTGCGCTGATCCACGCAGCAACCATGGTAACCGCTGGCGTATTCATGCTGTGCCGCCTTTCGCCCATGTTTGAAACCGCGCCGACCGCGCTGGCGATTGTCACATTCATTGGCGCCGCAACCTGCATTTTTGCCGCAACCATCGGCACGACGCAGTGGGACATTAAGCGCGTCATCGCCTATTCCACCTGCTCGCAATTGGGCTATATGTTCTTTGCAGCAGGGGTCGGAGCCTACGGCGTCGCCATGTTCCATCTGTTCACCCATGCCTTCTTTAAGGCGCTGCTTTTCCTTGGCGCAGGCTCAGTCATCCATTCCATGCATCACGAGCAGGACATGCGCTATTACGGCGCTTTGCGAAAAGAGATCCCGTTCACTTTCTGGGCTATGCTCGCCGGAACCTTGGCGATTACCGGCGTTGGCGTCTTAGGCGTGTTCGGATTTGCGGGCTTCTATTCGAAGGACGCAATCCTAGAGGCTGCCTTTGCGCGCGGAACAGAACTGTCGATGTTCGCCTTTGCGATGGGCGCTTTGGCTGCGCTCCTCACCAGCTTTTACAGCTGGCGTCTGATGTTCCTCACCTTCTGGGGCAAGCCGCGCTGGATTGAGAGCGAGCATATTCAGCATTCGGTCCACAAGACACCCGAAGAAGCTGGCGAGGATACCACTGGCGGCTATCACCCGCATGAGAGCCCGATCACCATGCTTATCCCGCTGGGTGTGCTGACGATTGGCGCGGTCTTCTCTGGCTTTGTCTATAAATACGACTTCATTGATGGAGCGGATTTCTGGGCAGGCTCGATCTATTTCAACGAGGCTCTCATGCATGCGCTCCACGGCGTGCCTTTGTGGGTGAAGCTGACCGCGACTGTGGTGATGCTGCTCGGTCTGCTGATCGCTTGGTTTGCCTATATCAAAGACCCGTCGATCCCTGCCAAAACGCGCGAGCAATTGGGTCCGATCTACAGCTTTGTTTACAACAAATGGTATTTCGACGAGCTCTACAATTTCCTCTTCGTGAAGCCTGCTTTTTGGATCGGCAAACAGTTCTGGAAAATTGGCGATGTTGGCATTGTCGACCGCTTTGGCCCCAATGGCGCGGCCTGGGTCGTGGCGCAGGGCAGTGCGCTCGCCAAGAAAGTCCAGACCGGATATGTTTACAGCTATGCTCTGGTGATGCTGCTTGGCCTTGTGGCCGCAGTTAGCTGGGTTTTGATTTAGGACGGGATGCAGCAATCATGAGCTTTCCCATTCTTTCAATCATGCTGCTTGTGCCGCTTGCAGGTGCAATCATCTGTCTGTTTGTTGCTGCGCAGGCTGCACGCCAAACCGCATTGGTCGCCACGCTGATCAATCTGGCATTGGGCATTGTGCTTTGGGCCAATTACGAAATTGGTGGGCCGCAATGGCAATTTACCGAAAAGGCTGATCTGTTCGCAGGGTTCAGCTATGCGCTTGGTATAGATGGCATCGCCCTCATGCTGATCATGCTGAGCGTGTTCTTGATGCCGATCTGTATCCTTGCAAGCTGGGACGGCATCACCAAGCGCGTTGGCGAGTATATGGCCGCTTTCTTGCTGATGGAACTGCTGATGA
Organism: uncultured Porphyrobacter sp.; assembly: GCA_964613105.1. Lineage (GTDB taxonomy): Bacteria > Pseudomonadota > Alphaproteobacteria > Sphingomonadales > Sphingomonadaceae > Erythrobacter. The sequence goes on from CAZTFZ010000267.1 coordinate 2,026, forward strand.
TCGGCGTCTTTGCCGCGCAAGACATCTTCTTGTTTTACATCTTCTTTGAGGCGGGCCTCATCCCGATGTATCTCATCATAGGCGTTTGGGGCGGCGATAACCGCATATACGCGAGCTATAAGTTCTTCCTCTACACTCTGCTCGGCTCGGTCTTGATGCTGATTGCGATGCTGTGGATGGTCAATGATGCTGGCACGACCGACATACCAACGCTGATGCAATATGACTTTGACGCAGGCGCGCAGACGTGGCTCTGGCTGGCCTTCTTCGCAAGCTTTGCGGTTAAAATGCCAATGTTTCCGGTTCACACTTGGCTGCCCGACGCGCATGTTCAAGCGCCGACCGCAGGCTCTGTCATTCTGGCGGGCGTGCTCTTGAAGCTTGGCGGCTATGGCTTCATTCGCTTCAGCCTGCCTATGTTCCCAGAGGCGAGCGAGCAGTTTGTCTGGCTGATCTTTGGCCTGTCGATGGTGGCGGTGATCTACACCTCGCTCATCGCATTGGTGCAGCATGATATGAAAAAGCTGATCGCTTATTCCAGTGTCGCTCACATGGCGAT
>CAZTFZ010000268.1:0-2556 GCA_964613105.1 uncultured Porphyrobacter sp.
AGCCAAAAAACAAACCCGCTTGACTTCGCGCTCATCCCAGCGACAGGCTCGCGCGTACATACACACGTGAGGGCATGTGCCCGGATCATCGCAAGGATTGTCTTACCCACTCATGCAATTGGTTATCGTCGAATCGCCCGCAAAGGCGAAGACTATCGAGAAATATCTGGGCAAGGACTTCAAGGTTCTCGCAAGCTATGGCCACGTCCGCGATCTGCCGCCAAAAGATGGCAGCGTTCGCCCTGACGAAGATTTCGCCATGGATTGGGAGCTGTATCGCGACAAGCAAAAGCGCTTCAAAGAAATCGCCGATGCCGCCAAAAAGGCCACGCGCCTTGTGCTCGCGACCGACCCTGACCGCGAAGGCGAAGCGATCAGCTGGCACGTTCAAGAGCTGTTGAAGAAGCGCAAGGCTCTGCCAAAGGATGTGGACCGCGTCACTTTTAACGCGATCACCAAAAAGGCTGTGACCGATGCGATGAAGGCGCCTCGCGAGCTCGATACCGATCTTATTGACGCTTATCTTGCGCGCCGCGCGCTCGACTATCTCTATGGCTTTACCCTGTCGCCCGTTCTGTGGCGGCGCTTGCCCGGGGCAAAATCGGCTGGCCGCGTGCAATCGGTGGCTTTGCGGATCATTTGCGAGCGCGAGCATGAGATCGAGATTTTCAACCCGCAGGAATATTGGAGCGTCGCTGCCGAGCTAGAGCATGACGGCACCAAATTCACAGCGCGCCTGTTCAAATTTGACGGCAAGAAGCTCGACAAGATGGACTTGGGCGATGAGGCCAGCGCGATGGCTGCCAAGGCCGCGGTTGATGGCGGACGCTTCACGGTTGAGGGGATTGAGACAAAGCCGCTGAAACGCAATCCATCGCCGCCTTTCACGACCTCTACCTTGCAACAGGAAGCCGCGCGTAAACTTGGCTTTTCCGCAAGCCATACGATGCGCTGTGCCCAGTCGCTTTATGAGGAAGGCGCGATCACCTATATGCGGACCGATGGCGTGCAGATGGATGGCAGCGCAATTGCCGCAGCGCGCGATGCGATTGGAGAGCGTTATTCCGGCGATTACCTGCCCGAAAAACCAAGGTTTTACAGCAGCAAAGCCAAGAATGCTCAGGAAGCGCACGAAGCCATTCGTCCGACCAGCTTTACCCGCGATAAGGCAGGGCGGGGCGATGAGGCCAAGCTCTATAGCCTGATCTATAAGCGCGCGCTTGCCAGCCAGATGGCAACCGCTTTGCTGGAACGCACGACGGTGACTTTGCGCGATGCAACCGGCCAGCATGAATTGCGCGCGACCGGCCAAGTGGTGAAGTTTCCGGGCTTCTTTGCGGCCTATCAAGAGGGCTTTGACGATAAGAAAGACGATGATGAGGAAGGCCTGCTGCCGCTGATGCGCGATGGCGATGTGCCGACCAAGCACAGCGTCGATGCTGTCCAGCATTTCACTCAGCCGCCGCCGCGCTTTACCGAAGCTTCGCTGGTGAAACGGCTGGAGGAATTGGGCATTGGCCGCCCGTCCACTTACGCCAGCACGATCCAAACGATCCGTGATCGCAATTATGTGCGGACAGAGAAAAACCGTTTCTTTGCAGAAGAGTCTGGCAGGCTCCTCACAGCATTTCTAGAGCGGTTCTTTGCGCGCTTTGTGGCCTATGAGTTCACCTCTGGGATGGAGGATGAGCTCGACAGCGTCTCTGACGGCAAGGAAGAATATAAGAAATTGCTCGCCGCGTTTTGGGCTGATTTCAAGCCGAAAACCGAAGAGATTATGGAGAAAAAGCCCTCTGAAGTGACAGAGGTGCTGGACGAATATCTCTCCGATTTCCTCTTCCCAGAACGCGAAGATGGCAAGGACGCTCGCTTCTGTCCGCAATGCGACAAAGAGGGGCGCGAAAATGGCCGCCTCAACCTGCGCGGTGGTCGTTACGGAGCCTTTGTGGCTTGCGTAAACTATCCTGAGTGCAAGTTCACGCGCCGCTTTGCTCAACCGGGCGCTGATGGCGAGGATGCGGGCGAAGATGGCCTGCTCGGCAAGCACCCAGAGACGGGCGCAGAAATCCACCGCAAATCGGGGCGCTTTGGCCCCTATGTGGAGATGGCCGAGGACGATGCTAAAAAGCGTGCCTCTATCCCCAAGGATATCGATGATTTTGGCCTTGAATGGGCGGTCAAATTGCTCAGCCTGCCGCGCGTGGTGGGCGAGCATCCAGAGGATGGCAAAGAGATTGAGGCTGGCCTGTGGCGCTATGGCCCGGCGGTCCGTCATGAGGGCACTTATGGCAAGCTGCAATCCACCGCAGAGATCTTTGACATTGGCATGAACCGCGCGGTTGACCTCTTGGCAGAGAGCAAGAACCGCAAGGGCGGGGGCCGCGGGGCCGCTCGCGAGCCATTGAAGACCTTTGGCGCTCACCCTGAAAGCGGCGGCGATATGAAGCTGATGGATGGCCGCTATGGCCCCTATGTGACCGATGGCACGACCAATGCGACGATCCCCAAGGATATGAAGCCTGAGGATGTGACCGAGGAAAAAGCGGCCCAGCTGAT
>CAZTFZ010000269.1:0-2542 GCA_964613105.1 uncultured Porphyrobacter sp.
GACGCGCTAGATTGCTCTCGCTGTGCTCGCCGGATAGACCGCGTCACGAAATCGGTCGATCATCGCTGCAAGGTTGGTGTGCACCTCAATCATGGCCTTCATTGGGCTTGAAAAACCGACATAGCGGATATTCGCGAGGACCGAGTAAATCGCGGCGTCAGCCATGCTGGGCTTATCGCCAAAAACGAAGCTTCGTTCGCCCAAGATACTGGCGAGCGCGGCAAGGTCATCACGTGCTATCGCTTCGATCTCTTCTTCAGAATGCAGCCCCATCCCATGGCCTGCCAATTGCTTTCTCACGCCGCTCCGCGCTCTTGGTGCAATTATCGCTCGAACAGGCGCTGGAATGCCGCCCAACACAGTGCCCTTTAAGATGGGCCAATTCTCATCGCGGCACCAACGATCATAGACCATTGCCCAGTAAAGATGCTCTTCAACCAGTCGCTGGATTGCAATCGCAATACCGCGCTGCTCATCGGGCAGGTGAGCGTCGGGATCGACCCCAAATTCCCTTTTCAAAAATGCGATGATGATCGAGCTATCGCCTAGCTTTCTGTCCCCAAATTCAATCCAAGGGGCCTTCTTTTTGGGGCCTGGAAAGGGTGTGGAGGCGGTGATCGCCTCATGCTCTATGCCGGTCATTTGCAGGAATGCGTCGAGCCGCAGACAAAAAGGGCTGACGCTGGGCAAACCCCATTCGCCCGGCAAATGAAATACGCGCAATTGTGTCATGGTGCTCCCCCGATAGGCTCTCGTGATAGCCAGTTGAGGGATGTTTGGGAAATGAGCGCCCGGAAGCCGCGCCTAGTCGGCCAGCTGGCTGAACGCCGCGCTTCTCTTTGGGACCGATGCCAATATGGCGATTCCCAGAGCGCAGAAGAACAGCGATTGATTGTAGAACAACGTGCCATCCAGCATTGATGCAGCAGCATGGGCCACCAGAATGAGGAAGGCCGGCCATGCGACCAAGGGATTGGCCTTTAGCCGCGCTGGAATGCTCTTCATAAATGGCAGCAATGCGAGCGCAAAGATGGCGAGGCCAGCCACGCCCCAAGCGTGCCAGATATGCACCACAGAATTGTGCGGGTGGATGGCCATTCCGGCCTTTTGTCGAACGCTCTCATCACCTGCCAAAGTGCCTATTTGGCCATGGCCGAAAATCGGCCTGTCAAAGCCTTGAGCGATCATCGCTTCCCACATTTGCAACCGGCCAGATGTGTAGCCGCTGGGAATCGCAGAATTGGCTTCATAGGCCATGCTTTCCCAGATCGATCCAAAGCCATACAATGGGTGAGAGGGGGCGGTGTAGAGGCTCATCGGATAGGCAATCGCTGCGCAGACAAAGGCGACGCCCAAAATGCGCATTGCTTGACGCGGAGCCATGGCGGCTGCGATCACAGGAACGATCAGCGAAACGCCCAGCGAATTGCGTCCGCCCGCAAAGGCGAACAGATGATAGGCTGCAAAGGTCAAAAGCAGGGCAAAGCAGAACAATCGCCTGTTGTCGCTTACTGAGTGCTTGCCGCCAGCATCCTTGCTGGCAATCAGGAAACCAAGCCCCAATCCCAGCAGCGCGCAAGCGTAAAAGATATAGATGCGCGGGTTGTTGATGCCGATAAGATAAGCGCCCCAGTTTTCAAAATCAGGCTCAAGAATGACCCACGTCACTGCGTAAACAAGGGCCGAATGAAACAAGAGGCTGACCGCAAAAAGCGCCAGCAAAACGGGCTGCATAGAGCGCCATTTTGTACTCAGCATCGACCATAGCGACCACGCAAACAGCCCGTGAACAATCCAAGCGCCTTGGAACATGGTCGAGAAACCGGGCCGAGCGGCAAAGCTCGTTGCAAGGGTGGCAGTGACGATCCAGCCTAAACCTGCCCATTGCATATTGCGCGGCAGTCTCTGCCAGCTCGTGCGAATATTCCACCCCGAAATCAGGGCAGTGAGAACCACCAGAATTTCGGCGATCAGCAGATGGAAAGCGAGCCAGCGCGGCATGGAAATTGCCAATGTGCCCTCATAGCTGTGAAGCGCATAGACAGGCACAGCCAGCGCCATAATGGCAAGCGCGATGAGTGCGCGCACGCCAAGCCTTGGCAGCTCAAATTGTGATTGTGAAATGGCAGTCATAATCCAGCCGCTAACCCCTTTGAATTTAGGGGTTTAAGGGCTGGCTGTTATGAAAAGATTAACCGTGTTTTTGGGTGCTGCCTATAGGAGCTGCATGCGCGATGCATGCGGCGGCAATTCTAGACCGCAAGATCAGGTTTTAGTCTTGCGCTTCGCCTTCGACATGCTCGGCCAAAATGGTGAGGCCTGCATCGCCAACCTCGGCAAAGCCGCCGCGCACGAGGATTTCCTCTGGCGCAGCACCCTCGCTGGCGTAGATTTGCACCGTGCCATCGGCAATCGTGCTCATCATCGGTGCATGGCCTTCGAGCACGCCAAAATCACCCTCTGCGCCCGGCACAACGACCATATGGACGTCTTCGGAGCGCACTTGGCGGGCAGGGGTCACGAGTTCAAAGTGAAGTGGCAT
>CAZTFZ010000270.1:0-2538 GCA_964613105.1 uncultured Porphyrobacter sp.
ATGAGAAGCGGCGAAGATAAATGGTCTACTCATGGTTCGTAATCAGGCAATGCGCCGCCATCCAGCAACGCGCCCGCCCCTTGGTTTTCGATTTTTTCAGTGACACTGCGCAGGGCCTTGCTGGTCTCACGCAAATCTTGCAGCGTCGCTTCAGCCTCGGGCAAAGTGGTTTGCGTCAATTGCCGCGCAGCCGGGCCAGCATCGGTCAAAGTCGTCTCCAACGCCGTCGCCGCACCGCTTGCAGAGGCCAAAGTATCGCGCAATTGCTCTGCCAGCAAAGCGCCTTCCTGATTGATCAGAGCATCGGTAGAGGCCGTGGCTTGTTCAAATTGATCGAGCGCTTCTGAAGACTCGCGCAATGTGCCTTGCAACTCCACCAAAACGCCCTGCATTTGCGGGCTCGCCTGCGCCAAATCAGCCGTGACGCGATTGGTATTGGCCAAAATGCCAGCCAATGCCTGCTGATTGTTGTCATTGAGCAATTCGCTCATCTGTTCGGTCAAGGTCGCCAACCGCTCAAGCAGCAAGGGAGCATTGGCCAAAATCTCGCCAAAGCCGCCTTTTTCGGGCGGGATAATCGGCACACCCTCGGTGCAGGCGGTCGTCTCGCATGTAATCGGCGGCTGCCCGCTGCGAGCGCCGTCAAGCATTATGGTCGAAACGCCTGTAAAAGAGCTTTGGATCGTCGCGGTTGTGCCAACCAGAATGGGCACTTCGCCCTCTACCTGAACGCGCACGCGGACGAACTGCGGGTCTTTTTGCCACAGAGTGATTTCGCGCACTTGGCCAACGGGAACGCCTGCAAAAGAAACCTGGCTGCCATTGGCAAGGCCAGCGACTGATTGCTGGAAGAAAATGTCATACTCCTGCCGGTCAGTGCCGCCAAGCCTCGCAATCCAGACGATGAACGCCGCAAGCGCTGCCAACAGCACCAGCGTCACCGCCCCGACCCAAACATGATTTGCCCGCGTTTCCATTGTCTAGTGTCTATGCCCCCGCTGGATGGGATTTGTCCAATAGTTTGGCAGTCTTTGGCCCGTCATATGCGCGAATTGTTTCGCAGATTGTCTCTGGGATTGCTTTGGGACTGGAGCGCAGCGCGCCCGCGCGGGCCGCAGAAATACTCTTGTATCCACGGGTGATCGCGCTTCATCAAATTGGGCACAGTATCAACCGCAATCACTTTTTTGTCGGCCAGAACCGCCACTCGGTCGCAAATTTCGTGGAGAGTGTCCAAATCATGAGTGATGAGGAAAACGGTGAGGCCCAAAGTCTCTTTCAGCTCGCGCGTCAGCCGATCAAAGGCCGCCGCGCCAATCGGGTCGAGCCCCGCCGTTGGCTCGTCCAAAAACAGCAATTCAGGGTCAAGAGCGAGGGCGCGGGCAAGGCCAGCGCGTTTCTTCATTCCGCCCGATAATTCTGCTGGATATTTGTTCACAGCCTCTTTCGGCAGGCCCGACAATCGCACTTTATAACACGCAATCTCGCGGCGCAGTCGGTCGGAGATTTCGGGATAGAATTTGCGCAAAGGCACTTCGACATTCTCACCCACGGTCAGCGTCGAGAACAAAGCCCCGCCTTGGAACAACACGCCCCAGCGATTGCGAATGCCCAGCACTTCATCGGGCTCCGCATCGGTGATAGAGCGAGCGAACACATCGACATTGCCAGCCGCTGGCATTTGCAGGCCGATGATCGAGCGCATTAGGACCGATTTGCCCGTGCCAGAGCCGCCAACAACGCCCAGGATTTCGCCGCGTCTTACCGCCAGATCAAGCCCGTCATGCACGGTCTGCGTCCCGAACCGATTGACCAGCCCATCAACGACAATGGGATGCTCGCCGCGATAGCGCTCATACTCAGCTGGAAAGGCATTGCCCGGTGCATCTTCATTCCGGGCATTTTCGTCCCGTGCGTCTTCCCCGCTCTTGCCTTCAAGGCTTTTGTTGTCTTCGCGCTTCGCCATCAGCCCCAGCCAATCTCGGTGAAGAACACTGCAAAAAAGGCATCAAGCACGATCACTGCAAAAATGGCCGTCACCACGGCCATGGTCGTGCGCAAGCCAACTTGCTCTGAATCGCCCGACACTTGCATGCCGTGATAACAGCCTGCCAAGGCCACGATCAACCCAAAGAACGGCGCTTTGATCAGGCCGACATAAACGTCATAAGTGGGCACAACTTCCTGCACTCGCTCTAGGAAGTTCCAGAAGGGAATGCCCAGCGTCAAATCCGAGACGACGGCCCCGCCGACAATCGCCACAATCGATGCGTAAAAGCCCAGCAAGGGCATCATCAAAACGGCGGCCATGATGCGCGGGATAACCAAAGCCTCTACCGGAGAAATGCCAATCGTGCGCATGGCATCGACCTCTTCGGTAAGGCGCATTGTGCCTATTTGCGCAGCAAAGGCGCTGCCTGAGCGGCCCGCCACCATGATCGCTGTCATAAGCACGCCCAGCTCTCGCAAGGTGATCCGCCCGACAAGATTGACGGTGAGCGTTTCAGCGCCAAATTGCGACAATTGCACAGCGCCTTG
>CAZTFZ010000271.1:0-2527 GCA_964613105.1 uncultured Porphyrobacter sp.
AGGCCAATGCGGAAGTCGGCCTATCCCTCGCGGGTTTCCAACCATTCCTCAAGCCATTTGATCGAATAATCGCCCGACAAGACATCGTCTTGCTTCAGCAATTCCTGATGCAAAGGGATGGAGGTTTTGACGCCCTCGACGACCATTTCCTCTAATGCGCGTTTGAGCCGCATGATGCAGCCATCGCGCGTGCGGCCATAGACGATCAATTTGGCAATCATGCTGTCGTAATAGGGCGGTATTCTATAGCCAGCGTAAAGTCCGCTATCGACCCGCACATGCATGCCGCCAGCCGCATGGTAATGCGTTACTTCCCCCGGTGATGGAGCAAAAGTGAAGGCATCCTCGGCATTGATCCGGCACTCAATGGCATGGCCAGTAAAAGCGATTTCATCTTGGCTTACGGACAGCTTTTTGCCCGCAGCAATGCGAATTTGCTCGCGTACCAAATCAACGCCAGTGATGGCCTCTGTTACGGGATGTTCGACTTGCAGGCGGGTGTTCATTTCGATGAAATAGAACTCTCCGCCTTCCCACAAGAATTCGATCGTACCAGCGCCGCGATAGGCCATGTCGCGCATGGCAGAGGCGCAAATCTCGCCCATTCGCATCCGCTCTTCTTCGCCTAAGACGGGCGAGGGGGCCTCTTCCAAAACCTTTTGGTGGCGGCGTTGCAGCGAACAATCGCGCTCGCCCAAATGCACAGCATCGCCATTGCCATCGCCAAAGACCTGAAATTCGATATGGCGCGGATTGCCCAGATATTTCTCAATATAGACGGTCGCATCGCCAAAGGCTGCTTTTGCCTCGCTACCGGCCTGCTGCATGAGGGTTTCAAGCGTGTCTTCGCTCTCGCACACTTTCATGCCGCGTCCGCCGCCGCCGCTTGCGGCTTTGATGATCACGGGATAGCCGATTTTGGCTGCGACCTCGCGCGCTTCGGAAAACTCAGAGACAGCCCCATCGCTTCCGGGCACAAGCGGCAATCCCAATTCGCCAGCGGTGCGTTTGGCCGCGACCTTATCGCCCATGGTGCGAATGTGTTCAGGCTTAGGGCCGATCCACTTTATCTCATGGGCTTCGACGATTTCGGCGAATTTGGCGTTTTCAGAAAGAAAGCCATAGCCCGGGTGGATTGCGTCGCAATCGGTGACTTCTGCCGCCGAGATAATCGCAGCGTGATTGAGATAGCTATCCGCGGCTGCTGGCGGGCCAATGCACACCGCATGATCTGCAAGCCGGACATGCATCGCATCAGCGTCTGCTGTGGAATGCACAGCGACCGTCTCGATCCCCATTTCATGGGCGGCACGATGAATGCGCAAGGCGATTTCGCCCCGATTGGCGATCAAGATGCGAGAAATTGTCATGGTAACCCGCGCTCTTCTCTTAAGCGATCACAACGAGCGGCTGGTCAAACTCAACCGGCTGCGCGTTTTCAACAAGAACGGCTTTGACCGTGCCCGATTTGTCGGCGGTGATGGGGTTCATCACTTTCATTGCCTCGACAATGACCAGCGTATCACCCTCTTTCACAGCATCGCCGACAGAGACGAAATTTGCCGCCTCTGGCTCTGGCGCAAGATAGACCGTTCCGACCATTGGCGACTTTAGAGCGTTGGCGTGGTCTGCGCTTGCATCAGGCGCCGCTTCAACCGGAACAGCCGGTGATGGGGCCGAGGATGGCACTGGGACAGCCACTGGCGCTGCTGCAATCGGCGCTGCATGAGTTGCTACGCTACCGCGAGCGACACGAACCTTGCGGTCGCCTTCTTCGACTTCAATCTCGCTCAAACCGGTTTCGGCCAGCATGTCGGCGAGCTCGCGAACTAGCGCAATGTCGACATTCATGCCGGAGGTTTTCTTGCTGGATTTAGCGGCGGCTGACCCCTTTTGAGGGGAGTTTTTGCGGTCGGCCATGGATACCCTTGTCGCTATTGGAAGGCTTAAATGTTTCGCGCATGCCTATGCGCTGGCTGGCCCGCTATGACAAGGGCCAGATGACAAGGGCCAGATGACAAGGGCCAGATGACAAGGCCTAGATGATAGGGGCTAGCCGCCAATAGCTGCTCGTTACTGACAGCTTAACTTACAGCTCAGCCGCTAGGTCGAGCGCAATGCGATAGCTGTCTGCGCCATGCCCTTGGACGGTATCATGCGCAGCCATTCCCACATAAGAGGTGTGGCGAAAGGCCTCGCGCGTTTCGGGGTTGGACAAATGCACTTCAATTACAGGCGTGGTGATCGCTCGGATCGCATCAAGCAATGCGATGGAGGTGTGGGTGTAAGCAGCAGCGTTGAGCAGCACCGCCTTCACTCCATCTTCTTGCGCCTCATGCAGCCAATCGACCAGTACGCCTTCGTGATTGGTCTGGCGTATATCGATGGTGAGCCCGAGCGTCTCGGCCTGCTGGGTCAGCCCCTGCGCAATATCATCAAGCGTGTCCGAGCCATAGATTTCAGGCTCGCGCGTGCCCAAAAGATTGAGGTTGGGGCCATTGAGGATGAGGATTGTGGTGTCAGACAT
>CAZTFZ010000272.1:0-2516 GCA_964613105.1 uncultured Porphyrobacter sp.
AATCAACGGTTCGTCGATGCAGGGATTCGCTCCGTCTTTCAGGAGCTAGGCAGCGATTCTGTGCTGGGCTATGCGTTCGGGCTTATGAAGCACCCCCACTTCCTCGGCCATTATGCCCGCTGAAACGCAAAGCGACATTCCATCTGGGCTGTTCCCCACTGGCGTGATCCAAGGCGCAGCGCATCTTTATGGTGTGCGGGTCTATTATGAGGATACTGATCTTTCGGGCATCACTTACCACGCCAATTATCTGCGCTGGTTTGAGCGCGCTCGCTCTGATCTTTTGCTGAGGCTGGGAATTGACCAGCGCGCCGCAATAGAGGCGGGCGTGGGGGCCTATGCCGTCGCTGAGATTAATCTCAAATATTTGCGCCCCGCAAAGCTTGATGATGATGTTCTGATCGAGACCCGCTGCACCCAAATGCGCGGGGCAAGCTGCCGGATGCACCAGATTGCGCGGCGAGTGACGCAAGGGGGCCAAGAGAATTTAGCGGAAGCCAGCCTGCGGGTCGGCTTTGTCGCGCCCGATGGCCGGCCCGTCCGTCAGCCAGCGCCATGGCGCGCAGCCTTTACCACTATGATGAATGCATCAGAGGACATTGCATGAGCTTTTTTCTAACCCTTGCTGCGGCGACCCCTCAAATTGCGTTGGAGGCTGCACCAACACGGCTCAATCCTTTAGAGCTGTTTTTGGACGCAGATATCGTCGTTCAATTGGTGATGGCCGGTCTGATTTTGGCGAGCATTTGGGTGTGGACGATCATCGTCGCATTCTCGCTCAAAATCCGCAGCCTCACCGCCAAATCGCGCGATTACGAGGACGCATTTTGGCAGGCGGATAATTTTGATCGGTTCATGTCGGAGCGTGGCCGCAAGGATTTGCCCTCTGCCCGCGTCGCAAGCGCAGGGGTGAACGAATGGCGGCGCTCCTCCAAAGGCGGTATCCGCGATGCAGAGGGCGCTCGCGGGCGGATCGGTTCGGCCATGGATGGCCAAGTCGCAGCCGAAGCTGATGAGCTTGCTGACAGGCTGAACTTCCTTGCAACAACCGGCTCTGTCGCTCCCTTTGTGGGCCTGTTCGGCACGGTCTGGGGGATCATGAACAGCTTCTTCCAGATCGGCGCTCAGGAAAGCTCGTCGCTGGCGGTGGTGGCTCCTGGTATTTCAGAGGCTTTGTTTGCCACTGCAATCGGGTTGTTCGCGGCCATTCCAGCGGTGATTGCTTACAACCGTTTCAGCCATTCGGTGAACCGTTATGAAGCAAGCCTGCAACGCTTTGCTGACCGGCTTTACGCCAGTTTCAGTCGTCAGCTTGAAGGCAAAAGCTGATGGCGATGGCGCTGGGTTCTAAAGGCAGCAGAGGCGGGGCCAGAGGAGGGGGCCGAAGAGGCGCTAGGCGCACTCCCATGGCCGAGATCAATGTCACGCCCTTCGTTGATGTAATGCTGGTGCTGCTCATCATCTTTATGGTGACAGCGCCTTTGTTGACCGCCGGTGTGCCGGTCGATCTGCCCGAAAGCCGCGCCAATGCAATTGACCCTCAGCAGCAATCAGTGACCATCAGCATTGACGATGCGGGCACGATTTTCATCGATGACAGCCCGGTCGCTCAAGGCGGTTTGGCAGCGGCTTTGGCTGTGTTGAAAGAGGAAAGCGGCGCTGGCGGCGCCAATGCAGAGGGCGGTCCTGACATCACTCTAAGGGCTGATCGCGCGCTTGATTACGGGCGGGTTATGCTGGTCATGGGCGAGCTTAACCGCGCTGGATTGAACCGCATATCATTGCTCACAAGCGGTTCATCGGTGGAGCCATAGCCTGATGGCCATGCCTGTTTCTTCCTCTTTTGCTTCTGATGCTTTGGCCCCAACTGGCTCTGACCGAGAGACAGGTTTTGGCCTTGTCGCAGCGGTGGTTTTGCATGGCGCGGTGGTGGCTGGGCTGCTGCTTCAGGGCGATGATCGTGCGGTGGTTCCCTCGCCAGAGCGGATGACGGTGAACCTGACAGGCGATGTCGGGTTAGAGGCAGAGGCGCCTGTTATTGTTAGCGAAAGTCAGGCTTCGATTGCGCAGCAATTGTCCGATGACCCTGCCCCAGTACAAGATGTTTCGCCTGATAGGCCCGATGTGACGCAGCCGCTGACCGAGGCGCAAAGGTCGCCAACACCGCCCGCTGCCCGTCCAAACACGCGCCCTGATAGGCCAGTGAACACACGCCCGAACAGGCGTCCGAACCGGCCCCCACCGCCTGCGCGTGATGGCGGCGGCAGCCGCGTCGGGTCAGACTTTTTGGCAGGCGCTGGTGACAGCACGCAAACGACAGAAACGCGCGTGCCAGCCTCGCAAATTGGGGCGAGCGCTAAGGCCTCGCTTATCCAAGCCATTAGCCGCCAGATTAAGCCGCATTGGGATGCGCCCTCGGGTCTTGAGGCAGAGCAATTGGTGACGATCCTTGCCTTTCGCCTCAACGAGGATGGCTCGCTCAATGGGCGTCCGCGCATCGTGCGCCAATCGGGCGT
>CAZTFZ010000273.1:0-2512 GCA_964613105.1 uncultured Porphyrobacter sp.
CTATCGGGCAATTGGGCAAAGCGCTCTTCCAACCGCTCGCCCACCAAAGCTATGTCTAGCGCGCTGTCCGAGGCAAAATAGGGTATCCCGTACCCTCCGCCCATATTGAGCTTGGGCAAAGGCCCGCCGATGGCGCAGGCGAGCCGGTCTGCAAGATCAAGGATTTGACCTTGCGTCTCGCTCACGGATTCTGCGTCAAGCGCTTGACTTCCTGTGAAAATATGCAGGCCCCGCCAGTCGCATCCAGCCTCAATAATCCGTTTGCCAAGCGCCGGAACGCGCTCTGCATCAAGGCCAAAAGGCTTTGCCCCGCCGCCCATCTTCATGCCCGACCCTTTGATGTCAAAATCAGGATTAACGCGGATTGCCAGTTTGGGGGTTTTTCCGAGCTTTTCTGCGATAGCAAGAGCCCTGTCAGCCTCCCCCTCGCTTTCAAGATTGAGAGTCGCCCCGACCTCAATGGCAGCGCTTAGCTCGTCATCGCGCTTGCCTGGCCCGGCAAAGCTAACCCGTGCCGGATCTATGCCGGCTGCGCGGATCAGCTCAAGCTCTCCGCCAGAGGCGATGTCCAGCCCATCGCACAGCTCAGACATAAGATTAAGAACTGGCGCGAAGCTGTTGGCTTTTATTGCATAATTTACCTTCAAGCGATCAGGCATAGCCGGGCGCAAATCGGCCATTCGCTGCTCTAAAAGCGCAGCCGAATAGACAAAAAGCGGCGTGCGCCCCGCCTCTTGCGCCAAAGCGCTTGCCGTTTTGCCGCCAATCGCCAATTCTTTACCGATGGCCCCATAGCCAGAGGGGATCGGTCCCAAAGCCTTGGGTTTTATCGTTGGAGCTGCCTCCGGCTTAGCCTTGGTAGTCACTACGGCGCCTCCTGCGAGAGCATCTGGGTGATCTCGCGCTTGATTGCAGCTCGATCAAGCTTGCCATTCGGATTGAGCGGCAAGGCATCACGCCAATGGATAGCAGCCGGTTGCATAAAATTCGGTAACTCTTTTGCGAGAGATTTTTTGAGCGCAGCTTCTTTCGCGTCAGCTGCGCCTTCGCTGGCCCTAACTACAAGGTGCACCGCATGGCCCAAACGCTCATCAGGAACTCCCAGCGCTACCGCCTCTGCCACCAAATCGGTCGCCATGGCTGCATCCTCTAGCTCTTGCGGGCTAATCCGATTGCCAGCGCTTTTGATCATCGCATCGCGCCGTCCGACAAAATAAAGGAGCCCCTTGTCATCGCGTTTTACCCTGTCGCCTGACCAAACAGCCATGCCGCCATATTGGCTGCATTTGGGGGCTGGCTTAAAGCGTTCAGCCGTGCGCTCAGCATCTTGCCAATAGCCTTGCGCAACGAGCGGCCCGCAATGGACCAGCTCGCCCTCCTCGTTCGCCTGACAAACCTCTCCATCATCACCGATAACCAGCACCTCTGCATGAGGAATAGCTGTGCCGATGGAAGTCGGATGTGTGTCAACCAGCGAGGGCTTGAGGTAAGTCGAACGAAACGCCTCTGTCAGGCCATACATGGGGTAAATCGCGGCATTGGGGCACATAGCCTGCAAATCAGCGATCAAATCTGGCGTCAAGGCGCCGCCGCTATTGGTGAGACGGCGCAGGCTCTTGTCGGCTCCCTCTGGCCAATTGGCTTCGGCTAGTTGAACCCATAAGGGCGGCACTGCAGCTAGCGTCGTGACGTCATGTTTGGCGCATGCCTTTGCCACATCAAGCGGAAACAAATAGTCGAGCGGGACCACACAGCCGCCTGCCATCCACGTGCTGAGGAGCTGATTTTGTCCATAGTCAAAGGCCAAGGGCAAAACCGCTAGGGTCACATCATCAGATTGCATTCCGAGATATTGAGCCACGCTGACCGCGCCAAGCCACAGATTGGCATGGCTTAGCATCACGCCCTTGGGCTTGCCGGTCGATCCGCTGGTATAGAGTATTGCGGCCAAGCTATCGGGATCATGGCTGGATGGGCCAAGGGCTGTGCCATGCACCTCAGCCATGGCCCAAGCCTCCGATTCCTCAAAAGGCGCGCAGGCGCTGCTAAGGTCATCCTCGCTCAAGCTCTTTAGGCGAGCCTTTGTGCCAATGAGCAGAACCGAGCCGCTATCCGCTAATATATGGGCAGCTTGCGCGCGTTTTAGCACAGGGTTGATCGGCACGTGCACAAGCCCCGCCCTAGCCGCAGCCAATGGCAGAATGCACGTCATCGCACCTTTTGCGGCCCAACTCGCCACCCTGTCGCCCGGTTTCGCTTGGGTCAAAAGCCAGCCTGCCAGCAGAGCAACACGGCTTTTTAACTCAGCATAGCTAAGCGTTCCCTCGCGCAGTATCAGCGCAGGGGCTTGTGGAGCCCCGCGTTCTACCAGTTGATCAAGAGGATGCGGCGTGGGATCAACCATTGCTAATTTCGCGAGCCAATTCGGGCAAAGTATGAGGTTTCGTCGGTGAACATTGCGGTCAGCTATCACGAGGGGGTTACCAAACTGCAAGAGTTTGGTGCAAATCCC
>CAZTFZ010000274.1:0-2502 GCA_964613105.1 uncultured Porphyrobacter sp.
CCTCTGAGGTTCCTAAGGCATTGGAAATCAGCGCCTTGGTCGAGCGGATCGAAGCCTTTAGCAAAGCGCGCGACACACGCAGCGCCGCTGGTGAACCAGCAGCCAAAAATCGCGCCAATCGGCTGGAGCGCGCACCGAGGCTACCGCTAGACGAATACACGCGCGAACCGCGCCACGCCAAGACTGTCAGTTTCATCTTTAGCACCGATACTGATGGCCGGATTGATTGGTCAGAGCCAGCAATTGCGCCTATGATCGTGGGCACAGATCTTCACCAAAGCGATACACAAAACCAATCGCTCAGCCGCAGCCTTAATGGCCGCCAACCGATCCAGTCAGCGCCCTTCACACTTGCCGGTGCAAGCGCGATTGAGGGCGATTGGATCGTCGATGCCACCCCGCAATTCGCTCGGCGCAATGGCCGCTTTACAGGCTATGTCGGACGCTTTCGCAAGGTTGCAGAAGACAGTCTTCGCGAGCGCGCCATCGCCGATGCAGAACGCATAAGGCAATTGCTGCATGAATTGCGCACCCCCGTGAATGCAATCCAAGGCTTTGCAGAGGTCATTCAACAGCAATTGTTTGGCGCAACCCCGCATGAATATCGCGCGCTCGCCGCCACAATCGCAGGCGATAGCGCAAGAATGTTGTCAGGATTTGACGAGCTTGATCGGCTGGTCAAACTCGAAAGCAGAGCGATGGAGTTGGAGCCGGGAACATGCGATTTTGCTGCCATCACAAAGGCTCAAGTCGATAGCTTGCAGGGCGCTCTTACTGCGCGCGTATCAAGGTTCGATACGCATTGGGCTGAGACACCCATGGTGGTCGCACTGGACACAGAAGAATGCGAAATGCTGGCTTGGCGAATTTTCGGGACCCTTGGCGCTTCGATGGGTGCAGGCGAAACCCTCAAGCTCGAACTGACCCACCAGCACATCTCTGACGAATCAGAGCCCAACGCTCAAGCCGGCGCATTGGTCCTCTCTTGCGATCTGCCAGCCGCGCTTGCGAGCGCTAAGGATATCTTCTCGCCCGAGACCCGCACCGATACCAGCGCATTATCATCGGGCATTTTCGGGGCCGGATTTTCACTCCGGCTAGCCCGAGCAGAAGCCCGCGCTTGCAATGGTGAATTGGCGCGCTTTGATGACACGCTTTGCCTAACGCTGCCAGTGTTGCCAGTCTCGCTCTTGACCGAGACCGATACGACACTTAGCCCCGACAAACAGGCCTTTCGCGCCTAGATCGCTAAACGCGTTGTGGGTTAACCGCGTTTTATTGGATGCGATGCTAATAAAGCGGCCCGTTAGTTAGGGAATTCTAGGATCGCAGACCGTTCCATCCTTGATGTGCCAACATCTCAGCAAGCCGCCCGGTTCGAGCCGGGTTTCGGCCAGCGTGCGCTGTTGACTGTTGATACCGAGGAAGAATTTGACTGGGACGAGGATTTTTCACGCGACAGCTACAGTCTAGAGCATGTCAAATATCTCGCGCGATTTCAGGAGTTTTGCGAGGGACTAGCGATAACCCCAGTCTATTTGGTTGATTGGCCAATCGCGAATTACAGCTATGCGATTGAGATATTGGGCGATGCGGTAAAACGCGGCAAGGCCGAGATTGGCATTCAATTGCACCCTTGGGTGAACCCTCCTCACGAGGAGGTCGTCTCTCACTTCACCAGCTATGCCGGAAATCTACCTCCCGCTTTAGAGCGCGAGAAATTCGCAAGACTGCACGAAGTCATTGTGAAAAATTTTGGGACAAGCCCGCAAATCTATCGCGCTGGCCGATACGGTCTGGGGCCGCAGACCGCGCAATTGCTCAAAGATTTTGCCGTCCCGATCGACAGCTCTGTGCGCTCTGGCTTTGACTACCGGCAAGGTCATGGCCCCAATTATTCCTGCCATCCAATTACCCCCTATTGGGTCGATGAAGAGCGGCATTTGATGGAATTGCCGCTCACGACGGTTTATTGGGGGATGCTGCGCCGCCAAGGCAGCTGGCTACATCCAAAGATGTGCAAAATTCCGCGTTTAGGCGGTGCAATGGCGCGGCTGGGTCTGCTTGAGAAAATATCGCTTACCCCAGAGGGGGTCTCGGTGGACGAGGCTCTACGCGGAATTGATATGGCGCTCGATGACCAGCTCGATGTGTTGGTTCTTAGTTTCCACAGCCCCTCACTCATGCCGGGCCATACGCCATATATCCGCTCTGAAAGCGACCTTGACGATTTTTATGAATGGTGGCGCACAATCTATGCCTATCTCGATCAAAGAGGCGTAAAACCGGTTAGCGTGGCTGAATTAATGCAAGCAACTGTGCTTGATTGACACTATCTTCAATCCTAGCGCTTGCCCTTCGCGCAAAGCCGCGCTAGGCGACCGCCTCGCAGATGATGCATTCGTGTCCTGACGTGTTTGGCGACCTGTTCGCTTTACTGTTCGGTAAGGGCCTGTAGCTCAGTTGGTTAGAGCTGGCCGCTCATAACGGCTAGGTCGCGGG